>JAKZUG010000205.1:0-9033 GCA_047516705.1 Candidatus Poribacteria bacterium
CCTTTCTCGTAAGCCTCTTTGATGGCAGCATCTAACATCTTTTTTCCGAGTGTAAATTCACCGCGGATATAGATATAAGTCGTCTCAATGCCCATCGCATAGCAGCAGATCAGCATACCTTCAATTAATAGGTGTGGATTCTTCTCCAAGACGTAACGGTTACTGAACGTTCCAGGCTCACTTTCGTCAGCGTTGCAACAGAGGTAACAGGGTTTTATATCTTTGGGGACGAAACTCCATTTTAAGCCTGTTGAAAAACCGGCACCGCCTCTACCTTTCAACCCAGAATCCATCACCATTTTAGCAATATCGTCTGGTTGATATTCCGCAATCGCTTTTTCAAAACGGGTGTAACCATCATATTGCCGAAAGACATCGAACGTGTTAATATCAGGCACATCCAGATGCTCGTAGAGAATCCTTCTTTCTTGAACCATATTCTCTCCTCTACAAATTGTCTAAGATTTCATCAACCTTTTCCGGGGTCAAATTCTTATATAAATCGTCATTCACCATGATGACAGGGGCGACATCACACGAAGCGAGGCATTCTACTTTCATGAGCGTGAACTTACCGTCAGCCGTTGTGCCTTTCGCGAGATTCGTTTCGGAAGCGATATCCGTGTCAAGTTTGGTTTTGAGATGCTCCAGCACCACTTTACAGTCCCGTAACGCACAAGGTAGGGTATGGCATACCCGAATGACGTACTCGCCTACCGGTTCTTCAAAAAACATCGGATAGAAAGTGACAACATCCTTGACCTTCATCACGGAGACTTCAAGTTGTTCTGCGGCATACTTCATGACAGCAGGCGTGATATAGCCTGCTTGCCTTTGTGCGAGGTGGAGCGTCGGCAGCATCGCCGCTTCCTTAATTGGATATCGCCCTATCAACTCGTCGAATTCACGTTGGTTTTCTTCGTTAAACGCGAAAGGCGTTTCAATTTGTAACATTTCATCTGGCATCTATAGTTTCCTTTTCTGGGCTATCGGCATTTAGCAGGAGCGAACTCCAACTCGCGACTTCTTTACTAAAATGGGCAAAAACATAAAACTAAACACCCCTAACTGAGTCATAGAACACTTAGACTGCCGCTACGAATGCCTCCTGTACTTTGCGAGGTAGTTCAATAAAAATGAAATAGGATTCCGGATATAAGTAGTCTTCCAGAGATTCATCAACGACCCGGAGATATCCCTCATGAGCCGCTTCTTCATCAGGCAAAATTTGGTAGAATTTTCGCTTCTCTATGTCTTCACAACCGTTGTTTTAGATGCAAAGCACAAATTGGGTTTTTAATAGTTTTCTTTCCATAATTTTAGTCCAGAAATCGCTTAATTTTTATCTTCTTTCTACCAATTCCATGAGCTTCATACCAATGAACCTCTGCTCTTCAAATGCTACCGTTAGTCAGGCAAATATCGGCAATACCTTTAAGTTTTCGCCACCTTCCAGAACCATATTGTTTACGAAGTCTCTGAATTTCGCGTATTCGGCTACCTACAGCAATCGTTTCAATATTTTCGATTTCGCCAATGATTTCAAAGTGCATTGGTTACAATAAAGTTCTACTTACAAGGTATAAATGTGCAATTTGATTCTTGAAATGCTTCGTCTACCAGTTGTAAAATGTGATGGCTGCCTTTGATTCGCTTTAACTGCCAATTGTGCTTTTCTAATAAACGGCAAAACGCTTTACCGGTTAACACTTTCAAACAGCTATCTCCATCACTCTATCATTTTCTGTGATTTCTAGAGTGTTAACATCTACGGATAAACACCCTTCAATTGCTTCATAAATGTTTTCAAGTAATTCTTCAAAAGTGTCGCCTTGTGTAGCACAACCGACAATTGATGGCACTTCCGCCCAATATCCACCTTCTTCAGCTTTGTGAATAACAACTTTTAGTTTCATGGAATTTAAGCCCACTCCCTTAAAAATTACTTTATCTATCTTTGTGAGAAAACCCCCAAAATTAATAGTTTCCCCAGAACTGAATACGGTTGCCTTCCGGGTCACGGATGTCGAAAATGGCAAGCCCATCGTTGTTCTCAAGCTTCCGTAATCGTAATCCGTTGCGCTTCAGTTCTTGATGGACGGCACTAACGCTCTCAACGTGAAAGACGATTTTTTGTCTTCCCTCGTTCGGTTTGCTCGCGCTGTGGAGGCACAACTTGCAATCGCCTGTATTAAATCGGAAAAAGCGGTGTTCGGGGAACGGTTGATCCTCGTCAGGAGATAGCCCGACAACATCTCTGTAAAACGCGGTTACGGACTTCATGTTTTTGACGAAAAGTATAATGCTTCCCAGATTCATTTCGTTCTCCAGAAATCAGCACACTCGGACAAAACTACCGGTCCAACTCGCCTGCGACGACGTTCAGACTCCCCAAGACAGCCACAGTGTCGGAAAACATTCCACCCTCCAACATGTGCGGCAGTGCTTGGAAGTGCAAGAAACTCGGCGGACGGATGCGGATACGATAAGCGGTACCGCTGCCATCACTGACAATATAAAATCCGAGTTCACCATTCGGCGATTCAGTTGCACAATAGTGATCACCCTTTGGCGGCTGCACACCGTGTCCGTCCATAACAACTTTAAAATGATGGATTAAGCCCTCAATATGCCCATAAGCATCGGACTTGTTTGGCATCGTAATTTTGTTATCTTCGAGGTTGACCGGTCCGTCAGGTATATTATCCAGTACTTGGGTAACGATGCCACAACTTTGAACCATCTCTTCCATCCGAACGAGATAGCGATCGTAGGCATCACCATTGGTCCCGACGGGTACATCAAACGTCACCTCATCGTAACTGGAATAGGGTTCAGCCTTGCGAATGTCATGTTCTACACCGGTGGCTCGGAGACAGGGACCTGTTAGCCCATAATTAATAGCATCATCTGCTGAAATGGCTCCGACCCCTTTCGTGCGATCCATCCAGATCCGATTCCGTGTGAGCAGGGTATGGGTCTCTTTCAACGCCTTCGGGAAGTTGCCGACGAATTGCCGCACATCTTCTTCATAACCGTCATAGAGGTCACGGAGCACACCACCGACGCGCGTGTAACTTGTTGTCAATCTCGCCCCAGTCGTCTTTTCAAAGATGCTATACAATTTCTCACGTTCGCGGAAGCTATAGAGAAATACCGAAAACGCCCCTAAGTCCAATGCGGCGGTCCCTAACCATAACAGATGATCCGCGAGTCGTGAGAGTTCCGCCATCAAAATACGGATGTATTGACACCGTTTCGTGACTTCAATGTCGAGCAGCTGCTCGACAGCGAGAACATACCCAAAATTGTTGGACAATGGCGATAGATAGTTCATCCGGTCCGTCACAACAATGTATTGGTTGTAATCCAAGTGTTCACCGAGTTTCTCGAACCCAGTATGCAGGTAACCGGCATGTGGCGTCGCCTTCAAAATGAATTCGCCATCAAGTTCTAACACAATACGGAGGGTGCCGTGTGTCGCAGGATGTTGCGGACCGAAGTTAAGAACCATCTTCTCGCCTATGGCGCGTTCCAGCTCACCTTGCATATAATACTCCTTCTAAATGGTTATCAGTTATCAGCAAGAAAAACACTTTCGTCGGTTCAATGTACCTCTTGAAAACGAAATAGGAGGCAACCGTTTTGTTCGATATCCACAAACTCGCATATCCAGATTAGGGTAGAAAATCTGCAATCTGCGTACTCCGAAATTTTACGCATTCTGCTTATCAAAATTAAAACTTTCGCGCTCTCCACGTCCACGGAGCGGATAATCCTTCCGGAGCGGGTGTCCCTCAAAATCATCTGGCATTAAGATCCGACGCAGATCAGGATGTCCCTCAAAATTGATACCGAACATGTCATAGGTCTCACGCTCTAACCAATTCGCACTTTGCCACAATCCTGCGACAGATGGAATGTTTAGATCGTTTTCATGTACAGGGACTTTCACCCGGGCACGACACTGTCCCTGATAGGAATAGAGTTGATAGACCACCATGAACCGCGCGTAGTCAAACTGCATTAATTCGGATTCCATCTGTGAATTATCGACTGCGGTGACATCAACAAGGAAGATATAGGCCAGTTCGGAATCTGTTTTCAGATATTCCAAAACCGCGTAAGCCTGCTCTTTACGGACAACGACAACGGCAGTACCACGCGACTCGTCCTGTGCCAAAAGAGCGTCTGCGTGATTCGCCTCTAATTTTTTAAGAATAAGAGGTTTCGGCTGTTCTTCAACTTGGTTCTCTTCACTCATAAACTGCCTCTACTCCTTTAGGCGAAGCACCGCTGCTGATTTTCTGCTGCACTTGTAGCACCGCATCAATGAGATCTTCGGGACGCGGTGGGCATCCGGGGATATAAACATCCACGGGGATAAACTGGTCAACGCCTTGTATGAGGGTATACGTATCAAACACACCGCCGCAGGAAGCACAAGCACCCATTGAAATCACCCACTTCGGATCGGGCATCTGGTCATAGATCCGTTTCAAGACAGGCATCATTTTGATGGAAATTCTGCCGGAAACGATGAGCAGATCGGATTGGCGAGGTGAAAAACGGATCGCCTCAGAACCGAATCGAGAAAGATCGAATTTGGAAGCCAAGGTCGCCATCATCTCAATCGCACAGCAAGCGGTGCCGAACGGCATCGGCCACAGAGAGTTCTTGCGTCCCCAATTGACGATTTTATCAATAGTCGTGGTGATGATGTTACCATCCGTCTCTCCGGCACTTTGTCCAACAAAATCTAATCCCATGTTAAGCCTCCTTTCTTCCAAGCGTAGATATAGCCAAGAAGAAGAATGCCGATAAATACCAGCATTTCAACTAAAATAAATAAACCATTCGTTTCAGAAAATTTCTTGAAGACCATAGCCCACGGGTAGAGGAATACAACTTCAATATCAAAGATGATAAAGAGCATTGCGATGAGGTCGAACCGGATGGTAAACCGCTGTCTCGCATCACCGACTGGTTGTACGCCGGATTCGTAAACGGAGAGTTTGACGCGGTTCGGACGCTTAGGTCCAAGAATATGGGTCAGAGCGAGATTGATCGCCGCAAAGAGAACTGCAAATAGCCCTAACATCAAGATTGGAAGATAATTTATTAACATTGTTTCTAATCTATTTTGTCCTCACACATTCTAATAATGTAAAGCAAAGACAGATTGTGCTTTAATAACACAATTTGGCATTGCAAGCCTCGCCAAAGTAAAGGTTAATCCAGATTCGTAAACAGATTCTCCTGATATGCTTAATAGTTTCTCATATTTCAAAAACATTGTCAAGTTTTTTTGAAAAAAATGAAAGATAAAGACAAATTCTCCGGTGCCAATTCATTTAACTTGCTGCAGCACTGATTTTAAGATTGAGATCTTCAATATACCCCGGATGAGATGGAAGAAGTTAGTCTATCACTTGTGTGTCTAAAACTGTTTCAACTGTCCCCACGTTGTCGCGAGCTTTCCTTGGGGCGTTACGGCAAACCCACCGCTGTTCGGAATACTATCGCCGGTGACAGTAATGTTGTCAAAGACAGCTGTATAATTCCAGAGACCAAAACCTACTCCACCTGTCCGAAAGTCAGGAAAGTCATTAAAGACTTCAATCTGCCTGAAAATTAGAAGCTCCGTAGGTTCCATAACCTGCTCTCCATTAAGCCAGAAGGTGAAGATATTCCCCTCAACGCTTAACTTTAGATGTGCCCATCTGTTTAATCTTAAAAGTGGGTGAGGTTCAAAGAAAAGGAGCGCACGTGGTGGACGGCGCAAACTGGCAGCAAAACAACCTATTCGTGCTTCTTGAAACGGGGGATCATCACCAATTATAATCACGGGATCGGAAATACTGCAGTAAACTAACCAAGTTCCCTGAACCCGCACAGCGATTGAGATGCCTCCGATACCGTGTTTTTTCAGCGGCTTGACATCAAGTTCCATAGTGTAGTCTTCCCACGTGCTATCCCCAGTTGTAAGTAAATGAATATACGCTTCACGACTATCTGCCCGCAGTTCATCATTAACAACCTCCCACAAAGCGGGTCCCTTATCCGCCCAAATTTCCTCCCATCCTTCCAGATCTTTGTCATCAAATGTTTCAAGAAACGTTCCAGCCGAGGCAGAAAAAGATAGCAATAAAAGTAGGACTATAATGCCTGTAAATTTCATTTAGCACCTCCCTTAATTTTAAAACATTAGACTTACGGCGACAAGCGCATCATCTCCCATGTTCCGTTGGGTTGCACCGTGTAACAAAGGCGGTCGTGGAGGCGGTTTGGACAGCCCTGCCAGAATTCAAACAGATTCGGGACGAGCCGATAACCTCCCCAGTAAGGTGGACGCGGAATGTTATCAGATGCATACGTCTTTTCTGCTTGTTGATAACCCGCTGTAAGATGTTCTCTTCCGTCAATCACAAGGCTTTGACGTTCCGTCCATACGGCAAGTTGACTGCTCACAGGACGGCTTGCGAAGTAGGCATCTGATTCCTCCGCACTCATTTTTTCAACGACACCAGTGCTACGAACCTGCCGGTCAAGTTCCCGCCAATAGAAAACAAGAGCAGCGTTCGGGTTCTCTGCGAGTTCCCGCCCTTTTTGACTCTCATAATCTGTATAGAAACAGAACCCTTTCGCGTCAAAACCTCTAAGCACAACCATTCGAGCAGAAGGGATCCCGTGTGATGTTGCAGTTGCTAATGTCATTGCATCAGGTAAATCTATCTCCGCTGCAATAGCATCAGCGAACCATTTTTCAAATAGTTCAAACGGATCGGGTGCGGCGTTTTGCTCAAGCAGGTGTCCATTATGTGCACTGTATTCTCTGCGGAGTTTATCGGTCTTCATAATTATAATGAAATATCTAATTTCTCCAGAAATTCGGCGAAAAAAGGATAAGCACAGTATAAAGTTCTAAGCGTCCGAGTAACATACAAAAGGAAAGGACAAATTTTCCAGTCGTATGAATATGCGCGTAGTTGTCGGTCGGTCCGACGCTGCCGAGACCGGGTCCGATGTTGCCCATCGTAGCGATTGTTGCACCTGCGGCACTGACAAGGTCAAGCCCTAAGGTTGTCATGATGCAGGTTACAACTGCAAAAATTCCAATAAAAAAGAAGAAAAAACCGAGAACGTTCGTCATGACTTCAGGTGGTACCACTCGGTCGTTAACACGAATAGGTAGCACAGCATGTGGGAAGATGAGCCGTTTAATTTCAGCACCGCTCTGCCTAATAAGAAGGAGGAATCGAACCTGCTTTATCCCGCCGCCAGTAGAACCCGCACAACCGCCGTAAAACATCAGTGTCACTAAGATAAATTGTGAAAGCGCGGGCCACTGTTCAAAGTCAGCAGTGCCGTAGCCTGTAGTTGTGACTATAGACAACACCTGAAATGCGGCATAACGTAGTGATGTCCACATTGAATCGTAAGGCACCTCTCCATCAACCTGAAACCTGATAGTATTCCATGAGATTAAGGTGATACTCACTGCGATTACAAGGCAGTAGAATTTAAATTCTGCATCCTGGAAATAACTTTTGACATCGCCTCGGAGGGCGCGATAGTGGAGAGCAAAATTGGTGCCTGCGAGGAACATAAAACAGCAGATGACCATGTCAATGTAGACGCTATCGTAGTGTCCGACGCTGGCGTTTTTTGTAGAGAAACCGCCGGTCGCCATAGTCCCAAAGGTATGGCAGAGTGCGTCAAAGAGCGTCATGTTCCCGAGCATTAATAGCACAGTTTCGAGAAGAGAGAGAAGCAGGTAAACCCCCCAAAGGAGCTTAGCAGTCTGTGCAATGCGTGGAGTGAGTCGATCCGTTTGCGGTCCCGGCGCTTCGGCGCGAAAAAGCTGCATACCACCGATACCGAGCATCGGAAGAATCGCAACAGCCAGCACAACGATTCCCATCCCACCGAGCCAATGTGAGAAGCTGCGCCAGAAAAGCATAGCGTGTGAAAGATGCTCAATCTCTGTCAAAACAGTGGCACCGGTTGTTGAAAATCCTGCCATAGACTCAAAATAGCAGAAAGAAAATTCCGTCCACGATGAGCGTCCGTCAAAGTGAAATACATCTGCCGATAGATAAGGAAGTGCGCCAAAGAGCGCAACTGTTACCCACCCCAAAGCGACAACGGCAAAACCTTCCCGGATACCGAGTTCTTCCTGTCGCGCCCGAATACTGAAGCGGAGGATTAAACCGACAACCAAAGTAATTATCAGTGAGGTAACAAACGCCATCAAGTCGCTCTGGACTTCACCCGCATTGACCTGATAATAGATAGCCACTCCGACGGGAAGTAGCATAGTCCCTGCAAGATAGATAAGTAAGTTACCGAGGGTGTAAACAATTAATTTCAGGCTCATGATGAGATAAAGTCAAAGGATATGGCCTTAGTCCCTACGTTCCGCGAATAGGTCTTCGACAACCGGAATTGCATCAGGCATACTAAAGACAATAACGCGATCCGCTGGTTGGATGACAGACTGTCCCGTAGGGATAATGAGTCTTTCCCTCCGAATAATAGCACCGATAAAGGCATTTTCTGGAAACTTTGTTTTGAAGAAGGCGAGTTCTTTATGGACAATCTTCGCGTTGACGCCAGCGACCACCTCAATGACTTCGGCGTCTATGCCGTGGAGCGAGGCGACAGAAATTATGTTTCCGCGGCGGATAAGTCGCAGGATATTGCTAACAACGGTGAGATGTCGACTGACTGCGCCATCAAGTCTCGGGATGCGCGCTAACAAAGGAAGGTAACGCGGCTGCTGAACGAGAGCAAGTGCCCGTTGTGCGCCGTTCTCTTTTGCCGTCATACACGCCATAATATCGTTCTCATCGTCACCTGTAACTGAGACAAACCCGTTGACATCATCTACACCGGCTTCTTCAAGCAGCCTAAATTGGAGATAATTGCCTTGTAAAACGGTCGTGCGCTTTAGCATCTGGGAGGCGAGTCGGGCTTTTGCTTGATCTTCTTCAATGAGTTTGACGTTGGTGTCGTTTTCTTCAAGCGTGC
>JAKZUG010000206.1:0-7708 GCA_047516705.1 Candidatus Poribacteria bacterium
ACACTCACTTTGCGGTTCGATGGCACCCCATCGGATGTAAAGGTTAATAACGGCACCGCAAGTGCTTCTGACAACACTGTCACAATCACGGGACCCTTCACACCCGGAACATTGAACTTGCAGGTGACATGGAAAGATGGAAGCCAAATACTACAATATACCGTGCGGAAACCAGGCACCTCTGTCTCCGTGGATCCCGTTGCCGGTAGCATCATTGAAACTGATGCTACACTCACTTTGCAATTCGATAAGACTCCCGAAGATGTAGCCGTCAACGAAGGAACGGTAAACGTCTCTGGCAATACGCTTACAATCACGGGGCCCTTCACACCCGGGACACTCCGTTTAGAGGTGACGTGGCGAGATGGTAAAAAGACCCTACAATACACCGTGCAGGAATCTGTGCGTTTTGTTGAGGTTATCAATGCCCACGATAAAATTACCGGTCCGTGGCTCTGGATGATTGCTCCTACGAGATCTGGTCAAGGCGGTGCAGCTGCTACCGATGTGGATTCACTTGCTGAAGCCAGTGGGGGTAATGTTACCGAAGAGATGGTCGCAGTAAACGGTGCCAACGAAGGCGACAAAGTCGGGAACTTGGAATGGACGTTCGGTGAGATCGCCGAAACCGGCAGCGACAACGTCAACGATGTTGTCACTAAAATTGGCTTGGGCGCAGGTGATATCAGCGACCATTCGTCTTATGCACTCATCACGCTTGAATCCGATTTTAATCAGAACGGCGTGGATATGAGAGTTGGCAGTGATGACTCTGTCAAGGTCTGGCTCAACGGTGCGGTGGTTCACAGAAACGCCGTCGACCGCGGTGCGAGTGATTTTCAGGATAGGTTTCAGGTGGATCTGAAGAGAGGGGATAACCTCTTGCTCGTGAAGGTCAGTGAGCGCGGTGGTGGTTGGAGCATGTTTGTCGGTGTTGATACCCATGTGAATGCTGTCCATAAACCCGCCATCTATACCGTTCCTATCCCAGATACTGACCCTGTGCGGAAACAACCGAACACTGTTGACAACGGTTTGGCTATCGGAGAAGTTTTGATTTATACGGGAGAAGTGTGGTGGATTACACAGGACGAGGCAGTGACGGAAGCAAAAACAACACAAAGACTGTTGAAGGCAGAAGACATTCAAACTGAAATTACGAATAGTGAAAACGCCGTTAAGCAGTGGATGCTTCGAACAACCCTAGATGATTCTGTTGATGTGCTGATCCTTTATGGAGACATACCTAGCACCATCTATCCAGCCGGCAATGCGCTGCCGGATGGCTCTGTCGCAGAGAATTGGATCGAAACTGCCGACGGAAATACTATCCTAAATCATGCAGATTATATCTTCTACGGTAACAGTAAGAACGGAGAGCAAGGGTTACAAAACATTATGGACATTCCGGGCATTATGATGTGGGGAGACGATACACCCATGAGAGTCGCAGCGAGTGGGAAAGCACTCACGCCGAGTTTAACCGCTTTTCAATCCGATCGTCCCTTCCATTTAGATGAACTCCGAGGTGATTGGTTTGCAGAAGTGGTCTTTGCCAGCAATACCGGAGATGAACGAGCAACGCGAGCGGATCCTGTCATTGTCCGGGACGGGAATCGCGGCAGAATTGCAATCGTTCATCAGACAAGTTTTGAGAATAATCCGAAGGGACAAGTTGCCGCAGAAATTATTATCAACTATCTTCAAAACAACCAATAACGAATAGCAATAGACCATGGTTTGTACCATTCGCGCTGATTTCAAGAGAGAAACAGCATGCCTCTAACCAAAGGAGACGCTATGAAACGAAATTTAATCCCGGTTACGGTAATTATCTTGATATTGATGAGTACGGCGGGATGTTCAGTCGTGCGCCTTGCAGAAAATGCTGTGGGATACGGCGTTAAGCGAACTCCGGCTGGTGATACGGAAATCCGTCGAGCGCGACTCAGCCGCCAAGACCTTCGGCTCGGCATCAGTGCAACTGACAGCGGCATCAGCTTGCAACTCCGCGTTCTCCCTTACTATCACCTTGAACAACGTCAAACCTTCACTTCCAGAGCGCGGCTCACAGGACTGGACATCGCCATTGGACTCACATCCGCCGGCTTCCTCGGGTGGGTGGCTTATGATAACTGGAGTGGTAATGGCACCTATGTTATTTCAGATGACGGCAGTTTCACGGAGGATAGAATTTTCGATTGGGAGGGTGCAGATCTGTGGCAAAAGGCGGTCATGATCGGCGTGCCTGCAGACTTCGCGCTTGCAGCGGTTTTACACACTCTCTCCGGGAGGACAACGACACCATGGGAAGGGCAAGGCGAAGAGGAAGGGACCTTGCAATGGTTAAAACGACATCCGTATCGGCTTGAACTCCCAGGCTACAATCTCAGAAAAGACTATAGGACAACGTCTGGTGCCGAAACCATCGCGATTCGCGGGTTCTTGGAGGGGGTGAAAAACCCTGCACCTTTTCTTGAGACAGACACGCTTCAGATTCGTGCCTTTACTGAATTTGAAGGAAAGCCGTATGAACAGACACTGACGCTGACAGGAGCGGCGAGATTAAAGCCGTTTCTCGACTTCGCGCGTGTTGCTCTACCAGCCAAGGACACACGGGCTGTCAATACGCCACCTGCGACATCACGTCCAAAGGCAACAGATACCGTTGTTAAAGAAACACCCCCTGACACCACACCACCCACCCTTACAATTCTGCAACCGGTGCGGGATGCCGGCAATGTCGTCACAATAGATCCATCGCCTCTGCCTATCACTGTCCGGGTTACGGACGAAAGCGGGATTGTAGCAGTTAAAATCAATGGGCTGGAGGCAACCGCTTTAGGCAACAGTGAGTTCAGCCGAACAATTCCGTATAACGCGAATTTGAAGTCGGTTGAAATCACGGCGATGGATACGGTCGGGAACACCGATAGTAAGTCTTTTAGCGTTGTGCATCAGCAAAAACCGCTGTCCGATCCCGTTGTCACCCCCGTGCCGGCGGAAGATAATTTCGCTGCTAATTCTCCAGCGGAACGAGAGGACCCCCGACTTGTGTTCGCTGACAGGAAACTTGAGGATAGCCGCAGACAAACCAGTAACAAAGCTGTTTTTGAACTTGAGTTCTTCGTTTTCGACGAGAGTCCTATTAAAGCAGTTGTCGTCACGCGTAGCGATGACAACACTGCCTATCCAGTATCCAAAGGGAACCGGGATTACATAGCACGGCTCCAACTCAAGGAGGGTGAAAATACCTTTAGAATCCAGGTAACAGACCAATGGGACAACCACGAACTCGAGACGGTTACCCTTGCCTACCGCCAAGCAGACGGTCAAGCCCCGACGTTTACTTCCTTATCTGTTGACGGTATTCAAGTGGAGGAGAAGATTTTGGTGCGTGGTGGTTCCCTCGACCAGAATCTGCCGATTGTCGTTACAAACGCGACCCCGCCCATGCGGGGCAGTCTCTACGACGAAAGCGGGATTGCCAGCGTCAGCGTCAAGGTCAACAACGAACCCCAAGAGACCCTGGGACTCCAACAAGGGACTCAATTTCAGAAAAAACTCTCTCTTGACTACGGGCAGAACCAGATTCGTATTACCGCCACAGATGCCCGGGGAAACTCGGACGAAACTGAGTTTACCATCTATCAACGTCCTAACAGAGATGGAAAAGATTTCGCCCTTTTCTTCGCTACCAATAAATACGAGAGGAAAAAAGATAGTGGCATCACGTGGGGGGATCTTACAACTGCCATCCCTGACGCAAAAGAGATCGAGAGGAAATTGCGGGATAACTACGGCTTCACGACCAAACGCTTCGAGAACCCCACAAGGCGACAACTGCTGGACACCCTTAGTGCCTATAAAGACAGGTTCATAGATGAAAGCGGTGCGGAATTTAACTATAAAGACGGTTCGCAACTGATCATCTACTTTGCAGGCCATGGATATTACAATGAAGTGACAGAATCTGGTTATATCATCACCAAGGACTCGGATCATCACACCATAGATACATCACTAACCACAGCCGTACCACACCATCATCTCAGAAAGCTTATTGACTTGATAAGGTGCAAGCGCGTGCTTGTGCTCCTGGACACTTGTGCCAGCGGAACCTTCGATCCGGGGTACAAACCAAAGTCCTCACTACAATTACGTTCCCTCGTTGACGAAGGCGCCTTATTGGATCAAATCAACACAAAACTTAAATTGACAGCTCGATGGGTCCTCACATCAGCAAGTAGTGAGTATGTCTCCGACGATAGTTATGTCTTCTCCGACGATGGTATTAAGACAAAGGGGCATTCACCGTTTGCCATGGCATTCATGGCGGCCTTAGATACCAACGGAGGGCCGGACAATCTGCTAAGACTTGGTGAAATTTGGCAGAAAATTTGGGAGTCAAAGGATGCTGACACCTATAATAAAATTGAGCAGAATCCGGCAATCGCAGGATTAGAAACGTTTGAGCGTCCGGAACCCCGCAAGGGTCAATTCGGTGCTAAGGAGGAACTCTACGAGGAAAGCGACTTCCTGCTCTTTCCTAAAGTAAAATAGGTAACACAAGCATCCCATGTTATTGTGGCTTGACTCATCATATTTTTCAGTGTATCATGTATGTAAACTCTGGCAAGTTGCCAGTTGTGAACCGTTTATTGAACTCTCAACTCGCACTGCGAAAAGGATAAACCTCATGAGAACCCTACTTGTTTGCTTACTGCTTATAGTAGCAACCACGGCTTTTGCCCAACTTGAGCGGACCACTTTCATAAACACCGCTCTCACTAACTACGGAATTGCATCTCAAGAAGATTTTATCGTTGGCATCGGAAGTGCTGATAAGCGGGGGCCCAACGCCTATGAACTTGCACGAGAAAGGGCAGTAAGACAGATTTTTGAGAAACTGAATAGCAGAATCCGAAATATTATTCTCGCCAGCAAGAATAGGCCCAGCGGCGGACACCAGAACGTAGCGGTACACTACAGCACGGTCGCACAAGAACCCCGCGTCGTTGTAGAGCTTCCCCGTATCGTGGATATCCCGCTCCAATCCGGGTCCCATAATTCTTATGCTATCGTGGCTGTCAACCGCCAAGAACTCATAGACTTTTACACCCAAAAAGCGGAAGGACTTCGGACAGAAATTGATGCTATCCTCAATGATCCTTCGCTTGCCGGCAATCCGACTTACACTGCAAAGCAGTACCTAGGTACCTATGCCCGTTACGAGGCACTAAAAGAGGCAGAAATGATTACGCTCAGTGCCGACGCTCACCTGACAGCGGAAGCCATATTCCAAACTTTGCAGCAGCATGTAACCGAGCAACATGACGTAATCTATAACGTGGACCGCTATTTTGAGTCGCAATATCCGGTGACGGATATTCAGGGCGTTGCCGATGTCATTTCTACGCAGATTGGACTGCAAGGTAACAGTCCAACTGCCCGCGTGCAGTTAGACCTCTTCACCTACGATATCAGCGAGGAGATTTCCGCGTTCTCCCGGTCTCTCGGTAGTGCTCTGGAGCAAGCGTTGACGGTTCAGTGGGCAACCTTCGCGCCGCCGGGCCCTTCAACACCCAACGTGCATCCGCTCGGATTCGGTAGAAACATTACCTCTCGCTTGAGCGGCACGTTTTGGGAGATCGGGAATAAAATTACTGTCCGGGCAGTATTGCGCGATGTTATGACGGGTGAATTTCAGGCTGCTGCGGTCGTAAAATTTAACAAGAATCTGAGGAACATCAATGTGGACAGATATGCCCCCCCAGACTATCAGTACATCGTTGACACGCTGGTCGCCGATGCAGAAGACGCATTGTCTGGCAGTTTTGGAAATACAGCGGTGTATCGTTCCAGACCGCCTACCGTAGACAGCTCGACTGTTGCAGATAGAAGCCGGAGCGTTCCTCCCAGTGATCAACGTCCACCTGCCCCGTCAGCACAACCTGACAGCCAACCGGCGCAACACACCCGCACACAGCAGCACCCGGATGTCATTGAAACGAGACGCTATATTCCATACATCGGCAGCGGGTTCACAGTAGAACTCCGAACAGACAGACCTGATGGGGGGAATTACTTCTTTATCGGCGAGCGCACGTCTGTCTATGTCCGTGTAAATCGACCTGCATACTTCCGCCTCGGCTACGGCTTTGCAGATGGAAGATACGCGATTCTCCGCGATAACGAGTATATCGATGCGTCGAAAGTCAACACGTGGGTGAAAGTCCCTGGCACGCTTGTGTTCACAGATCCCGAAGGTTCAGAATATCTACGAGTTGTCGCCCAAGAGACAGAACTTCCTCCCATTCAGACGTATACCGAAGGCAAGAATCGCTTTTTAGTTCTCGCCTCGGCACATGCAGATATGCGTTTAAGGGGAGGCGTTGGACAAGCAAGAGCGAATAGGATCGCGCTTCGGGGTGCTGTGATGGAACCGGACGTAGGACATTCGGATACATCAGCAGTGGACATCCGTGGCGGCACTATGGTGGAAGAGCCTGAGGAGGCACGGTTGACAATCATAACGGAACAGAGATGGTGAGGCTGACTCAGTCTGTTAACAGTTATCCCCTTTCGTGCTTTACCACACAAAACCATGTCAATCTAAAGAACTAAAAGAGGGTCAATAACCCCCAAATAAATTCAAGGGCTTGTAGAATACGGCAGCCACGCCTATAGGTTCTACGAGGGTAACTTATTGACTACCGTCATATATCGCAGTGTCTGGGCGTGGCGGTTTCCCAAACGATGTGTGTCAAACAGTAATATCCTGTGGTAGGGTATTACTCAAGGATGCTCCCCAAGTCCCACTCCTCTCGGACACTGCGATCGGGATGGGGAAACCATATACAACCCGCAAGGGATTTTGACCTGTTTTCTCAAAAGCACCGTGTCAGGTCAAGTAAACGAGTGGTGACAGTCTCGTTGAACGAAGCAGCACACTAGCGAGAATCGCCTACGTGTTTGTGGCGAAAAAACGGAAACCCGCACTTTTTATATCACTAAAGTAGGAGACGGGAAACCTGATGAGAAAGGCAATTATGAACCACACCTATATTGCAAAATCTACCATATTGATAGTGTTTCTCATCATCTTTGGAAACACGGTTTTTTCCGGTTGTGGCCCGAAGATGGTGGAGATAGAGCAACTGATCGTAGCTCCTGAACCACATGTTGGATCGGAAGTTAAAGTCTCTGGGGAAATTTACGACATCGTTAGAGAAGGCGGGAGCGTCATCGGGAAAAGTTTCACGATTAGTTTAACCTCCAAAACCGGAGTGGAACTCTTAAAGTGTGAATTTGAAAGAGGTAAGGAGTCGCCGCCCCATCATCTACGTGACGGACAATGGGTTACGGTTACTGGAGTCGTTGATGTGGTCCGAGGCGAAACCATACTCCGGAGATGTCAAATTGAGTAGAGGTTGGGTAACCCAACCCCTACGGGCGAGGTCTTGTACCTCGTCGTTCTCCTGTTGGACGAACAATCTACTGTCATTATCAAAAGGGTGGAAACGCACGCGGAGTATAGCAAAAAGAATTTGAAAGAGTAAATTGAGGGCACAAACACATAATGCGAACTGAAACAGATAGTATGGGGACACTTCACGTCCCAGACGACCGGTATTGGGGGGCACAAACACAACGTGCGCTCCAAAATTTTAAGATTGGTGAAGAACGCTTGCCACGTGCCGCGATA
>JAKZUG010000207.1:0-13401 GCA_047516705.1 Candidatus Poribacteria bacterium
ACGTACCGTGAAACGAGCGACCAGCCTGCACTCACAGCACGCTTTGACCTTGATCAGGCACGCCAAGCGGACTCGTTCGATAAGTGCTACCGCGACATCGTTCGCCTTCTCGGTGAATTGCGAAACGGAACTGAGGTATAGATATCAGTAGAGGCATTCAGTTTTTGGTTTTTCGTCGTTTCTATCGGGGTTTCCGTCGCGATTCGGAGATCGCTCCTACACGAGGTTTTGAAACATTCAAACATTCCCCCTAAAGGAGAACTGAATGACTCTGAGATGTCAATTGGCGGGGTTGGAAAAGGAAATTTATTTGAAGCGAAAGGTGTGCTTCCGTAAGCACTGAAAACTTTAACCATCAACTCGCGCCTTAGCATAAGTATCTGTAGACGAGTTGATGGTTAAAACCGATAACTGATAACTACTCTATGGAGGATTTAATATGGAAAACAGACCAAATGTTATTTTTGTTTTGACGGACGATCAGGGACCGTGGGCTGCAGGCTGCTGCGGCAACGATGAAATACGGACACCCTATCTGGACCAGATGGCTTCAGAAGGCACCCGCTTTCCCAATTTCTTCTGCACAAGTCCCGTCTGCTCGCCCGCACGCGCGAGCCTCATGACCGGACGTATCCCGTCAGCACACGGTGTACACGACTGGATCCGCGACGGAAACATGCCGCCAGACCCCGCCCGATATTTAGATGGACTCACTTGCTATACAGACGTTCTTGCAGAGAATAACTACACGGTCGGATTGAGTGGCAAGTGGCACCTCGGTGATAGTTTAACACCACAACACGGTTTCAGTCACTGGTTTACGCTGCTTACCGGCGGAAGCAAGTACAACGATGCGGATATGATTCGAGATGGACAAGTAGAAATGCAACCCGGTTACCTCACCGACGTAATCACCGATGACGCATTGGACTTCATCTCAGCGAACAAAGAGGGACCGTTTTATCTTAGCGTTAACTATAACGCACCACATACGCCGTTTACGGGACACCCGCAGGACATTGTTGACTCTTATGACGATTGTCCATTCAAGACGTGTCCACAAGAGGCATTGCACCCGTGGGCGGTGCAGGGTGCAGCAGCACACATGGGGAACCGCGAATCGTTGAAAGGCTATTTCGCAGCGATAACGGCACTCGATTTAAATGTCGGGAGGATTCTGGACCGGCTTGCGGCGTTAGGCATCCGTGAGAATACGATCGTTGTCTTTAGTAGCGATAACGGGTACTCGTGTGGACATCACGGATTTTGGCATAAAGGCAACGGCACATTCCCACTGAATATGTATGAAAACTCAGTCAAGGTTCCGTTCATCGTCAGCCATCCGGGCAGCATTCCAGAAGGGCGCGTCAGTGAAGCGATGGTAAGCCAATACGACTTCATGCCGACGCTACTTGATTATCTCGGTCTACCGGATCCGAACGACGATATGTCGCCCGGCAGAAGTTTTGTCCCGGCACTTTCTGGGGAGACGAACGACGCGAAAGATGAGATCGTCGTCTATGATGAGTACGGTCCCGTCCGCATGATTCGGACGCAGGAGTGGAAATATGTCCATCGGTATCCTTACGGTCCGCATGAACTCTACGATCTGGTAAACGATCCGGGTGAACGGAAAAATCTGATAGATGACAAGTCTCAGAATGCCCGTATTGGTGACATGCGTCAACAGATGGGAGCATGGTTTGAACGGTACGTCCTACCGGAATTGGATGGTGCGAGATGCTCCGTTACCGGTGGCGGACAAGCCGCAAAAATCGAGGAAGGACAATGCAGCGAAGGCGCGTTCCATCCCCGTTATTCCCCGCCTCGACGGAATGTGTAGAACATTTTTCAGGATGCACATAAAACTGAGGAGGTTCCTGCCAATCAACAAAATAGGAGAGGATTATGACTAAATTGGAATTGGCTTTCGCAGAAGCAACCAAACTGCCACCCAAGGAACAAGATCGCCTTGCCGAGTGGTTACTTGCTGAACTTGACTCTGAAAGACGCTGGAACCAACTCTTTGCTGAGTCAGAAGATGTTTTGGAAACACTTGCAGCGGAAGCACTTGACGAACATCGCCGGGGGCAAACGCAAGAATTGAACCCTGAGAAGATTTGAACTCAAAAACAACAAAAAACTTTCGCTACATGCTTGCCAACTTGCCTTCTGACATTCGGCAACATGTTCGGGAAGTTTACAAGCGGTTCAGCCAAAACCCGGATCATCCAAGTCTGCATTTCAAAAAGGTTCACCCGAATCGTCCAATCTATTCGGTTCGTGTTAGCATGAACTATAGGACTATAGGTGAATTGAACGGAAATGACATGCTTTGGTTTTGGATTGGACCGCATGGAGAATACGACAAGTTGCTTAGGCGACTTTAATAATCAAACCCATTCTCAACGGGCAGTTTTGAGTAGACAGAAACTCAAAGTCACCAAATTACGATAGAAAGGAACGAAATGGCGAGAGCATTTGCCCCGGGCAACATCTCGTGTGTTTTCAAGGTTATTCCGCACGCCGATCCGGAGCGTATGCACTCGCTCGGCATGGGTTTCACGGTTAAAGAAGGTGTAGAAGTCATCGTTTCTGAGCAAAACGAGACGGAAGTGCTATTCAATGGCGAGCGTATCAATTTTCCGACGGTCCGCGCTGTTGTTAATAGGCTCACCCAAAACAGTAGCGTTGCAGGCATAAAGGTAGACATCACCTCTCCACTGCCCCTCGGTTATGGTTTTGGACTCAGCGGTGCCGCGGCACTCGCAACGGCATACGCGCTCAATGAACTCCTGTCCTTGCACAAAGAGAGCGAGGCACTCGCGATGACAGCACACGTCGCAGAAGTTGAGAACCGCACCGGGTTAGGCGATGTCTGTTCGCAATATCACGGTGGTTGTCTTGTCAAATTGAAGGAAGGTTCTCCTTTAACTGCCGATAGACTACCGATTGCAGAGCAGCCGATCTATTACCGTTACTTCGGACCGATCCAGACAAGCGAGGTACTTGGAAACAGAGAACAGACAACTCACATCAATCGTGCTGCGGACGTTGCTTTGAACGTCTTGCAAACGCTTACCAGTGCCAAGCCCAATGCCGACCTTTTTAACGCCTGCTTCTCGGTCTCAAAACAGTTTTCGGTAGAGAGCGGGTTACTCAGCGATGCACGGGTGATAGATACAATTGCACGCATTGAAGCGGCGGGCGGTGTGGCATCGATGATTATGTTAGGGAACGGTGTTTTTAGCACGCATCCTTTTGAAGACGCAGTGGAAACGAGACTCATTCACAATCCAGCACGCCTCATCTCGTAAGGGGCGATGTCATACCGTTCCTCAGATGGAGTCACAGTGATGAAAACCGCACTTTTTCTATCATTTTTTACAGTATCTGTTGCCTTCGGTGCGGTTGAAATTGAGGATGTGACATTCGGGTTCACTGGTGGTTACAAAACAGGCACATGGGCACCTCTGACTATCACTGTTCGAGATCAGGATCAATCCACTATGTTTGCCGAAGAATTAGTAGTGGAGGTCCGAAGTTTTTCTTCAGACACACCTATTGAGCGGTATGTCACTCCACTAACTGGATCACAACGGAAAAATTTCTATATTTATTGCCCGAAAAATGCCACGGAACTTGTCATTGAACTCGCACCTGCACCGCAGTCAGGGAACACAATATCCCAGGACAAAGTGCGGCGGGTGATGCAGGAGATAGCTTTACCGACACCGATCACACGCAAAGACTACCTCGTGCTGGTGTTGGCACCAAGTGGTGATAAACTAAAACGATTTATTGACAAAAAGTTGTTAGCGGCTCATAATGACGCGCAGGTACATGTGGCGTACCTTCCAAACTCAACATCATTGCCGCGCGACTGGATAGGTTATAGTGCAGTTGATGTTCTCGTTATTCGCGAGATGGTCTTGACAGAGAGACGTATCTCTAAAACCCAACAGACAGCGATGCTTGATTGGGTACAACGTGGCGGCACGCTTATTGTCTCTGGCGGCAGTAATTATAAATATCTGCACCAGAGTTTTATAGAACCGTTCCTTCCAGTCGAATTGAAGGCACCAGAACAAACAGAGAAGATCCCGGTTGTCTTACATGAACAACTCGGTTTTCGGAGTTTCGGTAGCAACAGTAACCCGTGTGAACGCATCCCATTTTCTCCAAAACCTGGATGTGAAACGCTCATTGGTACAGACGATCAGATCTACGTTGCGAAACGGAACTTGGGAGACGGGCAGATCCTTTGTCTTGCGTTTGATTACAATGCCCCGCCCTTTGGCATAAGCCAAAAAAATACAGAGAAGTCGGAACAACAGGTGGGTGAAACATTCTGGATCGGATTACTGAGCAGGCACGGTAAATCTCAGCGGCATCTCACAGACCGGTATGCCCTTGCGTTCCAACATGAGGAGAAGATTTACCAACAATTTTTATCAACTTCTGTCAAAGCTGGATCGACTCAGGTGCCGCTCATTAAACTGCTGGCTATAGTTTTACCAATATATCTGCTGAGTTTTGGTGGTTTCCTATTCTACTTCGGGAAGTTGAAGCAAAAATCAGGCATCTATTGGATAGGAGGTCTTCTCCTTGTTCTACTCTCATTGAGTACAATTGCAGTCGCAAGAAATGTATTACCAAACAGCATTACGGCGGATCGATTGTCAATTTTGTCAGTCTACCCTGATCGGAATCGTGCGCATTTGCAAAGCTACGTCTCCGTCAGGGCTACAGCACACGCCGAAACGTCCATTGATTTCACAAAAGGGAACTTTATTCGTCATCAAGAAACTGAGAGCCCTCAAAAGATTGGAACGTTGGTTCAGGATTCACGTGTTCAACTACGAGACCTGCCCGTGGAACCGTGGCATCCTACGACTTATGTGCAAGAAACATTTTTAGATGCTCAGGAACTTCCACGTATCCTTGAAAACGCGTGGCACGTTACAGATAAAGAGATGACTTACTTAGGAAACGTCACACTTGATAGCGAGTTGGAGTCTGAACTTTCAACAGCAGTCCTTCGGCGGCGAGTAACACCAGCGCTGCCACCTGATAAAGACCTGCGCGGCACTCGGAAGTGGTTTGCGCAAATTCTACGGCAGGAACAAGTGTTGCGACATCTGGCGGAAGAGAGAGGTGCGAAACCGCCACCTTATCTGATCGGATGGACTTCTCAAGGCTTTACGGACATGGTAGTAACTGGAAATGTTAACACAAATAATGAAACTTTAGTGATTTTTCGACCCACCACTGGGTTTTAAAGAACAATGTGCTTGTTAAACAGAGGTGAACCATGGATGTGCTATCGCTCGGTATTTATGTCGTTGATGTGCTCGGACGGCCGATAGATAAGTTCCCCGAAAAAGGCAAATTAGCACTCTTTGATGAACTCGAAATCCATACGGGAGGTTGTGCGAACAACACAGCCCTTGCGCTCGCGCGTTTGGGCATCTCTGCTGGTGCTATGGGTAAAATCGGCACTGATACTTTCGGCGATCTGATTCTGCAAACACTTACAGACAACGGCGTTGATGTGACTGGCATGCGACAAGATGCTGACGTTAGCACATCATTTACATTTGTCGCGATTGCTTCCGATGGCGAACGGACTTTCTATCACTACATCGGCGCGAACGGCGAGCTCTGTGAAGCAGACCTTAATTGGGAATTTATTAAAACCACCAAAATTTTGCACATCGCCGGTGCGCTCGTCATGCCACGTTTTGACGGTGTGCCGATGGCGAACGTCCTCCGAGAAGCGAAAAAACTGGGTATAACCACCTCACTCGATACAGCGTATGATGCGACCGGAAAGTGGATGGAGACGTTAGAACCGTGTTTGCACCATGTAGACATCTTTATGCCAAGCATCGTTGAAGCGCAACATCTCACCGGCATGTCCGAATGCCGTGAAATCGCTCAATTTTTGCGGAGCAACTACAATATCGAAACTATCGCTATTAAAATGGGTGAAAACGGCAGTTCTGTTTCTACACCAGAAACAGAACTCTTTGTGCCTGCATACCCCGTCAACGTTGTTGATGCGACAGGTGCAGGTGACGCGTATGTTGCTGGATTTCTCGCTGGAACAATTATGGGTTGGGATTTGAAAGCAACTGCGGAACTGGCATCCGCGACCGGTGCAGCATGCGTCACTGCTATTGGTACTACTGCCGGCATCCAGAACCTTGAAGAGACCTTAAAAATTAGCCGTCAGTAGACGCTGGTGGCAGTTTCAATATTTTTTGATGCCACAAATATCTCTTTACTGACAGCCGACAACTGACAACTAGCAACCATAAAAATATGAATAACACACCAATTGTTCAAACAGAAAACCTGTCCAAATGGTATGGCGAAGTTATGGGGGTGAATGACGTAACGCTCACGATTCACCCCGGCATAATCGGTTTACTGGGTCCAAACGGCGCGGGGAAAACAAGTTTAATCAAACTTATGACGGGGCAACTCAAACCTAACCAAGGGAAGGTGAAAGTACTGAATCAACCGGTATGGAATAACCCAGAGTTGACTCGGCGGGTAGGCTACTGTCCTGATATAGAATTGGCATATCAATTCATGAGTGGACTTGAGTTTGTCACTTTTTTCGCCACGTTAAGTGGATACGACAAATCAGAGGCGGAATCCCGGAGCCTACAGATATTGGAAACGGTGGACATGCTATCGGCAAAGGATCGACCTATCGGTTCCTATAGCAAGGGGATGCGGCAGCGTATCAAACTCGCGCAGGCGTTAGTACACGAACCGGAACTCCTATTTCTTGACGAACCGCTCACGGGTTTAGACCCGAATGGAAGACGGCATGTCCTTGCGCTGTTGAAAGACCTTGCTGACAAAGGTGTTAGCATCGTCGTTTCGAGCCATATCCTCTACGAGATTGAAGCATTAACAGAGACGATCCTGCTCATCCATCAAGGACGCATCCTTGCGGAAGGGACCATCTCCGATATCCGAGAACTGATTGATGAACACCCACACAAAGTCTACTTAAGCACTGACGAACCGCGCCGTTTGGCGCAAGTCTGCCTCCTTTTTCCAGACATTCTGAGCGTAACCTTTGTCAATGGTGCTGATACTGTAGAAGAAACTTCTGTAAATGAAGCGGGTGACATTATTATCGAAACCGCCAAACCTGATGCGTTCTATGCTCGACTCCCGGAACTCCTCATCGAAAACGAATTAAACGTCTCCCAACTCTACTCCCCTGATGACAACCTCTCCTCCGTGTTTAAATACCTGGTTGGGTAGTCTATCTTCTCGCGCGGAAGCGGTTTCTAACTGCGAATAGAACTGTCCAATTAAACGTGAATTCAACTCAGCATATAGTGAAGCAACGCCGAATACGCGTATGGCATTCGGCGAGGTTGAACAGAAACGGACTGAAAACCGCACGGAGCAGATGGTTTTCAAGGTGTATCCAAAAAACCTGAAATCACCAAAACACGAGTGAAACCCAACACATGCTCACACTGCCAACACTATATTGTTGGGTTTCGCTATATCTACCCATAGGTGTCAATTTAGGATTTTTGCCAGCGTTTTAGCAATTACAAATATAAACATGCCGCCCTTACAGGGCGTGACTTTTTGCTCGAAAACGCTGCTATAAACATGCTGAAGAAATACCCAAGCAAATAAACCCTACGGGACTAAAGAGGGGTTTTCCGCTAGGTAAAGTTTAAGTCCCGGCGCGGTTGGAAACCGCGCCTACCGGGTTTGGCGACCGAGCCTGTTCTTTTCTAAATTGACACCTATGGTTTTTTACCGCTCTACCCAACCTACGGATACGCTTGTCCATCGGTCTAAACCGCCCCGTCTACGGACTGTCCTAACTTCACCAATGCACCAATATCTGGTTCGCCATCCGCGAGTTTTGCGAAACTTCCATCACAGATGGAGCGTCGAATCCCACGCATTAAACTGACGTAAAAATGCAAGTTGTGCAATGTGTGTAGCTGCGAACCGAGAATCTCATTTTCGATGTACAGGTGCCGAAGATACGTCCGTGTGAAGTTTTGACAGGTATAACAGGTGCATTCTGGATCTAACGGACTGAAATCATGTCTGTATTTTGAATTGCGGATACGGATGATACCTGCCGTTGTGAACAGCGATCCGTTGCGTGCGTTGCGAGTCGGCATGACGCAATCAAACATATCAATCCCACAGCGGACCCCGTAGACCAAATCTTCAGGCGTGCCAACCCCCATCAAATAACGCGGCTTTTCCTCTGGTAGCAGCGGCGCGGTGTATGCGAGTACCTCGTACATCAACTCCTTTTCTTCACCGACACTTAAGCCGCCGAGGGCATATCCTGGGAAACCGATTGAGACCGTACCATCTACGCTTGCTTGACGTAGGTCGCGTTCCATACCGCCTTGCACAATGCCAAAGAGTAACTGATCAGGATTCTGATGTGTCTCTTTACTGCGAGCTGCCCACCGTAACGTCATCTCCATCGAGTCCTTAAGATACGCATAGTCGTTTGGTAATGCGGGACACTCGTCAAATGTCATGATAATGTCTGCGCCGAGGGCATTCTGGATTTCGATTGATCGTTCGGGACTGATAAAGTGCTCGGTGCCGTCTATCGTAGAACGGAATGCCACGCCTTCCTCTGTAATCGTGCGTAGCGGACCGAGACTAAAAACCTGAAAGCCGCCACTATCGGTCAGGATAGGGTGCTGCCATCCCATAAACGAATGCAATCCGCCTGCCTCTCGGACAATTTCATGTCCCGGACGTAGGTAGAGGTGATAGGTGTTCGCGAGAATAATTTCCGCTTGAATCTGGTCGGATAGCATTTGCGGGGTGCACGCTTTTACCGTCCCACGCGTCCCGACAGGCATAAATATCGGCGTATTCACAACGCCATGCGCTGTGTGGAGTTTGCCGACCCGGGCTGCAGTGGCTTTATCTTGATAGATAAGTGTATAGGGGGACTGGGTCATGTTGGGATGTGATTCAGGGGATTAGCAGTCAGCTTTCAGCCATCAGCAGTCAGGGACTGAAGACTGATGGCTGAAAGCCGATGGCTAATGGCTAATGGATAATCTTCGTATTGAGGATAGGACTATCCTGTACAAATTCTTTACCGTTGATCATCGCTGAACCTCGGAATTTGAACTGATACGTCTTATCTTCTAAGGAGCCGAGAACCTTTAGTGGCACCTTGACCTCGGTTTCATTCACCGGGATGGTAGCAGCTTCCGTGGTGAATCCTTCTGGTAAATCGATCGGTGTCAGCGTGACTTCATCCGTAAAACCGCCCTGTCGGGCGATTGTTAGCGTGAGTATCGCCTCTTTTGTCGCTGGTGCTTCGTTTTCCATTTTCTCAGTGTCTGCAGCTGGCTTTGCTGCAATCGCCACAGTGCCGCCTTGTGCGACCGCTGTTGCGTCTCCATTCGCAGCCACTGTTGCTGAGAAAACAATGCTAAAACGTAAAGGCTCTACTGTCACAATGAAGGGTGCCTCAAGAATCGTCAGCGGAATAGCAGGACTTGACTGGCTTACCGTTTCTCTGTTGATCGTCGCCGTGCCTACAACGGAGATATAGTTGATACCCGGCACCGGTACAACAGAGAATTGTTCCCTCCGCTCAAAGCTTCCGGCTTTTACCGAGAGGACTGCCTCGTTTTTACCTTCGGCAATAGTGACAGGTGTTGCCGTCACTCGGGGTGGTAATCCTACGACCGTGAGTGTAATAGGAGCTGTAAAATCATCGTGTCTATTCGCCGTCACGTGAAGATTGACCACTTTGTTGTGTGTGACGCTTGCACTAATCTCGGCGAGCGTGAGCGTGTATTCCGGTGCCTCCATGACTGTTAGCAGCATCGGAGAAGGTGTGGCGGTACGTTCTACCTGACGACTGCCAACCGCACAGATACCGGCGACGGAAAACAGCGTCAGACCGAGTGGTGCATCCCACGGTGCAGTGATTGTAAGGAGTGCGTTGTTTTGACTGGCTTCAACAATAGCAGGACTTACCTCATAAGTTTTGGGTAGGGTAGGGCAGTGTAAGCGGATAGGACCGCTGAGCCTATCGAGACGGTTAACGTTAACCTGCATTGTGAAGGTGCCACCTCGACTGACGCGCGGGCTATCTAAACCGGACGGACGGTTCTGACTGTCAAGCACGACTGCACTGAGCGTGAAGTTCGGTTCCAACGGACGGATGTTTAAACGGTATGAATACGTGCCACTACCTTGGTTGTTCAGATCCCGAATGGCGACAGAATACTTTCCGGCTGCCGTGAAATTCCACTCAATGCGTGCGTCGGTGCCGCTGGCATCATCGTTGACGATCAAGACCTGTTCTTTGTCGGTATTGTCAGTTTCCATGTTTGCCGAGGCATCCATCTGTTTTTCTGCACCGTAGAGGGTAAGAAGTGCATCAAGCGGCGATGACAGCCGTAACGCCTCTACCTCAAAAACGAGAAGTTGAGGCTCTTTTATCTCAAATGTGAACCGATCCATATCACCTGATTTGTCGATTTTTCCGTTGATTGTTATCGGTGCGTTCACTGGATTTGCTTTTTCAGCAGTATCGTTGGGTTCACTTTCCCCCATTTCTGCCAAACTTCCAATGGCGAAGGGGCGCGAATTACTTGTCAACCCAGAGGGAATCTTTACCCTTAGCATCTGTTTACCGGTGGGTGTTTCAGCACCTATTGAGACCTGTATAGCGTTCACGGTTTCGAGATTGGCACCAGTAACAGCAATCGTATTATCCGTTCCGCGCCGTCCACCGAGTGGAAAAATTGTCTCAAGGTAGGGTAATTCACCAACACTTAACCGATAGCGAAACCCGTTTCCACCTTTATAGCGGATATCCCGGATATGGAGTGTGTATTTACCTGCTTTAGACGCGGTATAATTTAGGAGCGAATCTAACCCGTTGCCCTGTCCGCTGTTTGCGACCTCAGCCCCATTAGCGTCTTGGAGGACAAGATACGAATCCAGAGGCGATCCTATCCGTTGGGCCGTTACTTCACAGATGAGTCTTGCATCTTTTTTCAGGCTAAAACTGAAACTGTCTTCATCATCAATTGATGCGATTTCGCCGTTTATGGTAACTGGCAATTCCAACCAGTTTGACATTTCAGCGTCTTCGGTTGCTTCATTTTCGTTCATTTCTGGTAGGTTACCGACGACGAAGTTTTGTGCGTTGGAAACACCATAAGGCGTAACGATACGCATCTGTTGGACACCTAATGGTGCATTACGGTCAATCGTTAGGGACGCGACCAACTGCATGTCGGTAGGAATACGTCCAGAGACCCCGTCGCCATTGAAGAAGACAGCTGCTTGCCGCGTTTCCTGTCTAATTTCTGCGGTGATGCCGGTCCCACTGAACCACACCGCCGTTGCCGTGTCAAGATTTTTACCTGTGAGGGTAATTTCTACGTTCTGTCCCTGCTGTGCGCCTTGCGGGGAGACAGTCGATAGTGCTGGTACAACCTGCGCATCAGCGAAACTAATTGTTAGAAAAAAGATTGACAGGGAAAGAAGATAGTATTTGATTGGAAAACGGAAAGCGGACGAACTGACTCGCCTCCTCGACTTCCGAAATAACGTGTTAGGCATTTTGATTACCTCATGCTGTAGGGAAGCAAGCTCATAAGGATAGCCGTCGGCTATCAGCAATCGGAAACCATCAGCAATCGGAAACCATCAGCAAGAGAAATTAGATGTACCAAGACCTCTTTGCTAATGGCTGACCGCTGATGGCTGACGGCTATTCCCCTGATGGCTGATCGTTTCTTTATATGTCGCCAGACCGTTTAGAAAATCCCGACAACCGGTTCGCCTTTCACCAATTCACGTGGCTGCTCTAAATGGTTGTAGACGATGGTGTGTGGATCAATACCGAGTGTATGGTAGACGGTAGCGAGTATATCGCGTGGATGCACCGGGTTCTCAAGTGGTGTTGAACCTGTAGCATCGGACTTCCCGTAAACCTGTCCGCCTTTGACACCTGCACCTGCGATTAATCCAGTGTAGCAATAGGGCCAGTGGTCGCGTCCATCAGGTGCGTTGCTATTACCGGAAGTGCTAATACCCATCCGCGGCGAGCGTCCGAATTCACCGATCGCCAAGACGAGCGTATCTTCTAACATCCCGCGCTGATCCAAGTCTTCTAAGAGTGAGGAGACGGCACTGTCTAACTTCGGGCAGTGAAGGTTCTTCAAGGGACCGAAGTTTGTTGCGTGCGTATCCCACGCTGTCGTGTTCGGATCGCCGTTAGCGACAGAGGGCCAGTTCACCTGAACGAACCGTGTGCCAGCTTCGACCAACCGCCGGGCAAGGAGTGCGCTCTGTCCGAAGGTATGTCTACCGTAGCGATCGCGCATCTCATCGGGTTCTTGTGACAGATCGAAAGCGTTGCGTGCCCGCTGCGACAGGATGAGGTTGTATGCCTTCTCATAATATTCATTCAAGGCATAAGAGTCCGCCACCTTACCAATTTCGGGCATACTGGCGTTAATCGTTTCAAGGAGATTTTTCCGGCGTTTCATGCGCAGGGGTGGCACCTCTGGACGCAAGCTTAAGTCGTCGAGGTTAATATCCTGATTCGGATCTTGGAAGAGGAAGTATGGATCATAAGCTCTACCCAAGAAACCGGCGTTTCCGCCTTTACCGATGATATTACTCTCTTGCATCGGACGTGGGAGTTGCACAGCCGCGAGCATCGCTTCCTCAGGTGGGCGGTAATTTGAGACATGGGATGCGACATTGGGATGGTCGGCAGGTGAAGGCGGATCAAGTTGTCCTGAAGGTGCGACCTTGTCCGGCGTTTCACCAGTAACCATTTGATACATCGCAGCAGTGTGGTTGAAAAGCCCTGCCGGCGTATAGCTGACCGAACGGATGAGGCAGGCTTTATCCATCTGCTGTGCCAAACGTGGCATCGTCTCAGATAACTGAATCCCTGGCACGTTGGTCGGGATCGGTTTGAATTCACCACGAATGTTTGAAGGTGCATCGGGTTTTGGATCCCAGATGTCGAGGTGACTTGGACCGCCTTGTAAAAAGAGAAGGATGACCGAGTTGGCTTTCCCCCAACCGTTTAGCGGCTTAGTGGAGTCAACTGCCGTATTCGCGTTCGCTTGGAGTGACAATACTTGTGGCAGACTAATGCCGAGCATCGCCGCACCACCGACACGTATAAATTCACGACGTGAGAACCCGTCACACAAGCGTCCGGGCAATTGTGGTAACGATAACATCTATTGTTTCCTCCATTGTGTTGGGCTACCTACGAACAAAAGTACCAACAGAAGTAGCCCAACCGGATAAGTTTTAGCGATTGAATAAGAAGGCGGGACTGTTAATTAATGCCCACAACAGATCTTGTGC
>JAKZUG010000208.1:0-19547 GCA_047516705.1 Candidatus Poribacteria bacterium
GGATATGGTGGTCACTGAATTTGGGACGTGGTTAGGCGGTGTCCAAATGAATGTTATCCGTCACGATCCCGAAAAGTTAGCCCGCTCTCTCGTTAAGATTTTTCGGAATCATCCAAAACTCCAAGAGTTAGTCTAAGAAAACCGCTGACTTGCGTAATTACGAACGTGGCTCCTTAGAAGGGGTGATACCTTTGGAAGCAATCTGGTAGGCGAATGTATCACAAATCTGAGACAAATTATCAATGAAACGTTCCCAGCGAAATTTATCTTGGCGCGCTTTCGCAATTGCAAGACACAAAGCCGTTTCATACAAGCATGGACGATTCTTGCGTACATCGGTGGATTTCATAATTTTACCCCTTTCTGAATTAATATATCACTCAACATGACGTTTAAACGGATGCACTGGAGAAATAGTTACACTTTTTTCAAAAAAATCAAAAATGCTAAAACCCAATTATACTTTTGTTTAAGTGTAAGCAAGTTTCGTGCCAATGTCCTAAGAAAACACGATATGTGTGTCAAAACTTCTGACGGATACGCCTAAAATACAGGTACACACTTAGTTATCAGCAAGAGGATCTACCTTCACTTTTTCTAATAAATCACAGTTGAAACCGCTTGTAGTTTCCCCTCCTATTGCCAGTAAGCAGAAATTGTATGGTATTTAGCAAAAATTGTTGTATTTTAATGTATCTCAGCAATCATCGGTTTCGCTGGACATCGAGAGAATATCCTTCGTAGTTTATAGGATGTATATCTGCCTATTTTTTACGCGATCAAGGTGGATTTTCGCGCAATACTCCCTGACCTCGGTAAATACGGTTTGAAAGCGTACCATAATCTTGACTTTAGCGGGTTTTGAGAGTATAATATATTAATCAGATATTCCAACCTCTATAGACATACCGCTCCCAAGAGCGGAGGTCTCTGTAATACGCCCAAAACAGGACATATATGATTGGTATGGTATAAGATATGAAGCATTCAGATCCCCCTTTAAAAGAAGATATCAACAACACCTCCGATACAAACTTCATCCGTCAAGAGATTGAGAAGGACCTCAAGACAAATAGATATGATAGTAGGGTGCATACCCGGTTCCCTCCAGAACCGAGCGGCTACCTCCATATCGGGCATGCTAAGGCTATCTGTATTAGTTTCGGCATCGCCGAAGATTACGGCGGACTTTACAATTTAAGATTTGACGACAGCAACCCTCTCACAGAAGAGAGTGAATACGTGGAATCAATTAAACGGGATGTCCACTGGCTCGGATTTGATTGGAAAGATCGCGAATACCACGCATCTGACTATTTTGAGACCCTCTACGGGTATGCAGTTAAGCTCATAGAAAAAGGGAAAGCTTACGTCTGTGATCTGACACCAGACGAAATGCGCACTTATCGTGGCACCTTAGTCGCGCCCGGGACAAACAGCCCTTATCGAGACCGGTCAGTTGAGGAAAACTTAGCATTGTTCCAAGGGATGCGCAACGGCGAATTCCCAGACGGTTCCCGGACGCTTCGCGCGAAAATTGATATGGAAAGTCCGAATCTAAATATGCGTGACCCTGTGATGTACCGCGTCCTCCGCGCCCATCACTATCGCCACGGAGACAATTGGTGCATCTATCCAACCTATGATTTCACACACGGGCAATCCGATTCAATTGAAGGTATAACGCACTCTTTATGCGACGTTAATTTTGAGGATCACCGTCCGCTCTACGACTGGTTTTTAGAATCGCTGGAAATCTATCAGCCCCGGCAGATTGAATTCGCACGGTTGAATCTCACCTATACTGTACTCGGCAAGCGGAAGCTGCGGGTGTTGGTAGAGGGTGGGCACGTCAGCGGTTGGGATGATCCAAGAATGCCGACACTCGCAGGTATGCGCCGCCGTGGGTATACGCCTGAATCTATCCGAGATTTTTGCAACCGCATCGGCGTTTCAAAGGCTGATAATCTCATTGAGATGGGGCAACTTGAGTATTCTATCCGCGATGATCTAAATCGCCGAGCACCACGCGTTATGGCAGTTCTTGATCCGGTTAAGGTCATTATCGACAACTACCCAGAGGGACAGGTCGAGATGTTTGAGGCAGAAAACAATCCGGAAGATGAGAACGCTGGCACACGAAAGATACCGTTTTCGCGGGAAATTTACATTGAACGTGAAGATTTTATGGAAGACCCGCCCCGGAAATTCTTCAGATTAGCACTCGGACAAGAGGTCCGGCTAAAGCACGCCTATTATGTCCAGTGTGAACGAGTTGTTAAAGATGAAAACACGGGTGAAATTGTTGAGATTCACTGCACTTATGATCCAGAAACGCGTGGCGGTTGGTCCGAAGACGGACGCAGAGTTAAAGGGACATTGCATTGGGTATCTGCTGAACACGCTGTTGATGCTGAAGTGCGCCTCTACGATTCGCTCTTTACAGAACGTGAACCGGAAAATGCAGCAGAAGGCGAAGATTGGATACAGTTCTTAAATCCGAACTCTTTGGAGATTCTAAACAATTGCAAAGTTGAACCGAGTCTCGTTGATGCACCCCCCGAAAGTCGGTATCAATTCCTTCGGATGGGTTATTTTTGCGTTGATTCGGATACAACGCCAGAGAAATTGGTCTTCAATCGCACAGTACCGCTGAGAGATACTTGGGCAAAAATCCAGAAGGGGCAGAAATGAACGAAGCACCAAACACCGCAACCGCCGTTGTGACAGATACGGTGCGAGTCCGGATGGCACCCTCGCCTACCGGTTTCTTACATATCGGCGGCGCACGTACGGCTCTGTTCAATTGGTTATTCGCCAAACACCACAACGGCACGTTCATCCTCCGAATCGATGATACAGATACTGCACGTTCCACTGATGAATCCATGCACGAAATCTATACAGCGCTGCAATGGTTAGGATTGGCGTGGGACGAAGGCATCGATAAAGGTGGACCCTATGGACCATACGTGCAGTCCGAACGTAAACCTATCTACGACGCTCACGTTACACAGTTACTTGAGACTGGCAACGCATACCACTGTTACTGCACACCTGAAGAACTTGAGGAAATCCGTGCACAGGCGCGCGCTGATAAGCAGACCCGTTCTTACGATGGGAGATGCCGAGAATTGACCTCGGAAGCTGTAGACGGCTTTGTCGCTGAAGGTAGAAAACCGACTGTACGTATAAAGATGCCTGACACGCCTATTCTTGTTGATGACCTCGTCCTTGGTTCACGCAACATTGATCCCGCGACTCTGGAAGATGAGGTAATTGTCCGTTCAAACGGCATGCCGAACTATAATCTCACTTCAATTATCGACGATTCGGAGATGCGGATAACACATGTGATTCGAGGGGCGGAGCATCTCAACAATACGCCGAAACAGATAGTGATCGCAGAGGCTCTCGGTTTAAGGATTCCGCACTTTGCCCACATTCCGTTGGTGCTGGATAACAGCAGTAGGAAACTCAGCAAACGTCATCACGGTGACCTTGTTGCTGTTAATCGTTACCGTGAGCAGGGATATCTGCCCGAAGCAATGCTGAACTTCGTTGCGAGGCTCGGCTGGTCCTACGACGACAAACAAGAGATCTTCTCTGTTGATGAGCTTATAGAGAAGTTTGATCTCGAACGGGTCGGCAAAAGTGGTAGTGTTTTTGATATTAAGAAACTTGAATGGCTCAACTCCCACTATATAAATCAACTCAGTGTTTCGGCACGGACAGACGCAGTGATTCCGTTCTGGCAGAAAGAGGGTTTAATCAATTCGACTGAGAAGCGCGATTGGCTGGAAAACATTGTGGAAGCGGTCGGTGAACGTCTCACAACATTTCAAGACATTATTCCACAGACTCGCTATTTCTTTACCGATGAATTTGAATATGAACCGAAGGCGGTCAAGAAATGGTGGGGTGGTTCAGAAGAAAAGAGAGAGAAAACCTCTGAGATTCTGACGAATCTCTTACAGATTTTGGAAGAAGTACCGACGTTTGACGTAGAAACCATTGAAACGGCAATTTGGAAATACACGGATGAGAACGATATCAAACGCGTCGCAGCGATGCAGGCATTGCGAATCGCACTGACGGGGACATCGTTCGGACCGAGTCTCTTTAATATTGTTGCGTTGCTCGGCAGAGACGAGGTTTTAAAGCGAATCCCAAAAGCGATAACGCATTTATGAGGCACTGCACAGCGGCGTGAATAAACGCCTCACTTGTTTTGGGGCGTTAAGGAGAACGCTCATGGCAGGGAGACTCGCTATACACGGTGGCAAACGGACCATTCCTGATGGTTTGATTCAACCGTGGCCACAGGTCACCAAATCCGACAGAGACGCGATTGCCGAAGTCATCGCATCCGATAAAATTACCGAACAGCAGCGAATCCAATCCGAAGGTCTTGCGAAGGAATGGACGGAGTACATGGGAATTCGGTACTGTATTCCTGTTAACAGCGGTACCGCTGCGCTGCATCTGTGCGTCGCCGGGGTCGGTATTGAACCGGGGGACGAGGTTATCATTCCCGCCTTCACTTTCTGGGCAACTGCAGCCGCAGTACTCCATCACAACGCTATCCCCGTTTTTGTTGATGTTGATCCGGTGACCTATTGTATTGATCCAAACGAGATTGAGGCAAAGATTACCGAAAGAACGCGCGCGATTATGCCGGTGCATATTCACGGCATGCCTGCCGATATGGACCCGATCCTTGCCATTGCCAAGAAACACAATTTGAAAGTCATTGAAGATGTCGCACAGGCACACGGTGCGCGCTATAAAGGTAAGCTTTGTGGTTCATTTGGCGATGCGGCGGGATACAGCACGCAGGCATCGAAAACGCTCAGCAGCGGTTGTCAAGGTGGCTTGTTCACAACAGATGATGAGGAAACTTATAAACGCGCGGCGTTGTTGCAGTATTTCGGAGAGATCGTTGTGCCGGGACGGGAACGCGAGGAACAGGAATATAACGCTTATGGACTTGGATGGATGTATCGCGGCGATATGTTCAGTCAGGCGTTCATCCGTAGCCAACTCAAACGGCTTGATGCGAACAACGCGCTGCGCATTGAAAATTGTAACTATCTCACGATGCATCTCAGCGAACTTGATGGCATTGAAACACCTTTTACGCCAGAGGGATGTGAACCGGTGTATTACAACTACGTCGTCGGTTTTAATCCGGAGGCGTTGGGATTAGACATTCCTGCACGCACCTTACGTGAGAAAGTGCAAGAGGCACTACGCGCAGAGGGTGTGCCGACGGGACAGTGGCAGCGGTTACCTGTGCCGTCTCAAGAGATATTTCAGAACCGAATCGGTTACGGCACAGGCTGCCCATGGCGATGCAACCAGTCAACAGTCGAGTACAATACTGAGGACTATCCGAAAGCCGTCGATTTTATTGATTCTCACTGTTACGTCTTCGATATCAATCCACCCAACGATTTCGAGTTGATGTGGCTGTACGTTGAAGCGTTCCACAAGGTGATGGATCAGCTGGATGCGGTACTTGATGCACCTGCTACAACCTAAAACCGAAATATAGTAAAGCCCATAATTAATAACGAGGTCTTATGGAGATTAAGAATTTAATCAGGTAAGGCTGATTTCCGTAGGCCCGGCAGGTGCGGTTTCTAACTGCACCATAGGTGTAAATTTAAGAAAAATAAGGACCTCGGTCCCCAAGATTGGTAGGCGCGGTTTCCAACCACGCCGGGTTCTATCCACAAACTGTGTATACCCCAAAAACCCTCTTGAGTCCCAGAGGGTTTATTTGCTTGGGTGTTTCTTCAGCATCTGTGTAGAAACATGTATCAAATTGATCCAAGCCCCAGAGGGGCGGCATTTGTAGAGATACCACTACAAAATACCGCGAAATATCGCTAAATTGACACGTATGGTATAGAAATTATACATATTGATTGTGATATATAGAAATTGCGAAAAACTATACATATTTGATTTAAAGGTGATGGAACATGATGACAAAGGCTCAATTTGATCCAAATACCCCGTGGAATGACATTCCTGAACTTCCGCCTGTAGCGGAGATTGAGTCTCCGAACATACTTAAAGCGTGCATTTCGGCGATGACCGAGCTTGCCAGGGCAAACGCCTTGGTGAAGATACTGCCAAACGAATCAGTCTTGGTCCACACATTACCGCTCCAAGAGGCACGCAGGAGTTCGGAAATCGAAAACATCGTCACCACAAACGATGAACTGTACCGTGCTATGACCTCTAACAAGATCCAAATTACTCCCCATACCAAGGAGGTCCTGCGCTATCGCGAGGCATTATGGACAGGTGTAAGCCGTCTGCGCGAACGCCCTATTTTGAACACGCCACTCTTTGAGCAGATTTGTTCGCGTATCCGTGACATAGATGTGAGTGTGCGTAGATATGAAGTGAAGATTCAAAATCCAATCACAAAGCAGGTCATCTACACGCCTCCCATTGGACACGAGAATATCATCAGGCTGTTGACCAATCTTGAAAACTTCATCAATGACCAAAACGACGGGTTACAACCGCTTGTCAAAATGGCTGTGATCCACTATCAGTTTGAAGCGATACATCCCTTCACAGATGGCAACGGACGGACGGGACGCATACTCAACATCCTTTATCTTATATCTCAGGGGCTGCTTGATGTCCCAATACTTTACCTCAGCCATTTCTTCATCCAGAATAAGTCTGAGTATTATCGTTATCTACGCGCGGTTACAGAAAACGGAGAATGGCAGCAGTGGATACTCTACGTGTTATCAGCAGTGGAACAGACATCACGAGAAACCGCACGCATTATAGAGGCAATTAATGCCCTTATTGACAACTTAATTGCACAAACACGAGGTAAAACGAAAGCTATTGAGCGCGAAGGGTTTGTCAATTTACTATTTAAGTGGCCTTATTGTAGAATTAGCATTGTTAAGAGAGAGTTAAATTGCAGTCGCATTACAGCCACAAAATATTTGAACGAAGTAGCAGATCTTGGGTTGCTTGAACGCCTGAAAGTTGGGCAAGGGTACTATTACATCAATAAGAGTCTTATGGAATTACTCTCAGAGGTATAGGTGTAAATTCTGCCCGCTAGTGCTGTATGTAGTTTCATAAGGATACATCAGTTTTCTGCTTTGTGTCTTAGATATTATACATAGATTAGATATTATACATAGAAACGGAAAGTGCCGATTCCTTCATGCCCAAGAGACCTGATTTTGATGCCATCCGAGCAAAACTCACCCAAAATCCTGATTGATAGAGAAAAAGGCAGAACGCATCAGTGTCCCGCCCTTTTCTAATTTCTATTCATCCGACTCTTCTGGATAGTCGATTGACCACTTACCAGTACCATCGCCAGAAGGTTCTTCTTTCCAGAGATCGAGGAACTTCTCAGGCGCGTTATGCTCGGTGAGATGCGACATAAAGAGTTCGTGCAGCTCGTTAACGAGTTCCATGTTATCTCCAGCGATATTGTTCTCGGCTATGGGATCTGCGGGTAAATCAAACAGTTCCGGCCTACCGTATTCACCGACGGGTGCGTATCCCCAGCGTTCAGTGACGAGGAACGGCGTTGTTGCCCGGCGAGGCACACTTCCATCGCGTGCACCGATATTGCAACCGGTTACGGCGTATTCCCTGTGTTGTGTATCGCCATTAAGGAGCGCATTTGCGAAGGAGCGTCCCTCGAACGGTTTTGGTGGATCCAAGGTAACGCCAGCCAATTCGCAGAGCGTCGGCATAATATCCATCGGCTGCGCGATGAGATCCAACCGTTTCCCTTGCGGGACATCGCCGCCAGCAATCAAGAACATCTCGTGGTTAATTTCCGGATACGTGGGCCAGTAGCGTTCATCCTCTGGATCGATGTTGGATTTGCCTGTCCGACTGTGTTCGCCGATAGACATCCCGTGATCGGATAGTACAACGACGAGCGTATCGTCCCATAACTCTAAATCTTCCACTTTCTGCAGAACGCGGCCGATGTGTCGGTCAATGAGTTCGGATTCGCCTGCATAGTGTGCCCAGAGGTTGTGCAATTCCGCATCCGTAAAGAGGGATGATAGACCGTAGTTCGGGTGTAGCATCGGCGGACCGGTGTAATCCGGATCGTAGCGTTTGACGAGGTATTCGGGTGGATCCCACGGTTCGTGCGGATCGAAGAAATCCACCCAGAGGAAGAACGGCCCTGAGCGATGGTTCTCCTCTAACCATCGCACCGTCGTCTCGGAGGTTCTGCTGGAGAAGGTCTCCGTCTCGTATTGATAGTAGCGGTTCGTCCAGCGGTGTGTGTTGGGGAGTGTATGCCCACGATATGACGGATGCGGTCGCGTCTTCTCATTCGGCATAATGATCTTCATTTCATCGTTGTGATGAAGGAGCGGCTTGTCCCCCTCTTGCCCACGGTGCTGGAAAGCGGCATCGAAAGCGTCCTGGAATCGTGTGTTGAATAGGTGCGGGGTGTCACAGATGAGCTGCGTTGCATATCCCTGCTCGCTGAGGAGTTTCGCGATGATGTTCCGTCCACTCTGATTGATTGGCTGCCACGGGTAGTGGGGCCACCCAACTGTTGCAGTCATAATATCCGTGCGGTGAGGGACTGTCGGGAAACTGCTCATATAAAATTTGTCAATAGCGGTTGCGCGTTCTGCTTCAAATTTATCAAGCATTGGTGTGCGAATAGGTCGTCTCGCGCGTTCACCTAAGTTGTCATACCGAAAGGTATCCGTAATAAGCAAAACAATGTTTTTCATTTTTAATAATTCGCCTCCTTAATTTGTCTTACATAAAATCGCACCTTAAACCTCTTGGCGCGTCGTTTTTAACAGAAACAGTGTAACTAATAGCAACGGTACAATGACGGCTGCGGAAATAACGATAGATACCTGCGCGCCGATAAGGCACGGAAAAAAGAGAATAGAACCGACCATCGAACCCTTCAGCGCAAAATAGCCGTTTTTCTCGTTCGGTTCCAGATAGAGTGAGATACGGGTGCCGACAGTGGCAATGACACCTAAGATGACCCAAACAATATAAGACTTCTGAACGTCCGGCTCCAGCCAATATGGTAAAAGTGCGATAGCGAAAGCAAGTATTGTTGCAACCGCAGAGACAAAGAGTGCCGGACGGATACCGATCTGAAGCGGGGTCGTTAGGATTCCGAGTTGTTTGTCGCGTGAAATGTCTTTGAAGGTAGTGGTGATATGTGTGCCTAAATCGTAAAGGGTCGTAGCAGCAAAGGCATACCACACCAAACGCGGTACAGTCCCGCTAACGACTAATGCCCCGAAGATACTCAGTAGTCCAATTCCCAAAGGCAGTGTAAGACTACCTAAGATGCCTTGCGCTTTAAAAATAGCGTTGTAGAGATGCGAAATCGCGACCAGACCCATTACCAGAAAACCTGTCTGCGGGTTGAGCAGGAAACCGCCGATAACACATAATCCGTAGATAACACTCGCCGGTATAATCGCTTGCCGTGGGGCCAGTCGCTGTGAGGGAAGCGGGCGTTCTGGATTTGTCTGCTTGTCCGTTTCGTAGTGGAAATAGTCGTTTTTCATCATTCCGGCGAAGTAGCCGAAAAGCGCGATTACCAGTGCTACCGCAACACGCCATGTGAACTTTCCCTGACTTGCGATGAGCGCGCCCGGAAGCGTCGCGACAATCGGAATCGCAAAGAGCGGATAGCGGATGAGTTCAAGATAGGCTTTGAGGCGGCTCATATATCAATTTCCTATTAGAAATTTTCTCGCGGCACACCAGCCTCTGCCACCGGAGAATTTCTCGGTTCAAACGCTTCCTCTACGCCGTAAAACTGATCGCTCTGTGTCCCAATTCCGAGTTCTGTTATGTTAGGTCCAACCTGTTTATTTCCTTGAATGAAATTGTCCCGAAGCCTACCGCCGTCGTAGATCGCCCAACCGATGTTCATAGTGATGTTGTTGGAAACTATCTCTGGGGAAGCGGTAGAATAACAGGTAATAGCATTCTGGTAATTAGCACGAAGGATATTATACTGGATACGCGGTCGGGAGTCATCTTCGCATGAAATTCCGTATTCGTTGGCGGTGAATTCATTGTATTCGACTTCTGGCGATGCGCTGCCTTGGAATTTTGAGCCTATGCCATTCCTGTTAAATTCGTTGCGGGTAATCGTCGGGTTGGTGCTTTCACAAAGTACGCCTGTATTATTCTCGCTAAAAAGGCAGCTTTCGATTTGGACTGCGTCCGTTCGGGCTCTGATACCGACAATCGCGTGTTGAATCCGGCAATATGTTAGGCGGCTATTTGGACTTGTGGTTTCAATCTGAATTCCTGCCCAATCTCCTGCTCTTGGCGGATCTGCTGTTACAGTTTGCGGAATTCCGGTGCCGGTACCCCTCTGTATCCCCATTGCAGAGGGATCTGTTGCAAATGTGGGAGTGGTTTTTTCTACTATTGGCTCTTGTTCGCGTTTCCGCTGTTTCCCTAAGGAACCGAAAACGATCATACGGTCTGGTGATCCTTCGGCATAGAGTTCACCATGCACGATGAGTTTGCTCGGTGTATCCGTCGGTTCAAAACCGACAATGGTTCCTGAACGGATGGTCAATGTTATTCCTTCCGGCACAACAACAGGACCAGAGATATAGATTCGGCCGTCCCAGACCTCATTCTCAGTCAGTTCACCGGATTTCTCTGCAATTTCTAAACTGGCACCTTCTATATTGAGCTTGAACGTCTCGCCTTGGCATCCGCAATAGAATCCCGATAGGACACAGATCAGGAAAATTAGAGCAGTATAAGGCGCGAATTTCCGATGTTGTTGTTTGATAGTTGTTGTTTTCATGCTATATTTTTACCATAGACACGGATTTCTGTCAAGTATCAAAAAAAGTTTGACATCTGCGGTTAAATTTGCTATAATTGTATAATTAGGGCTTAGTGTGTCTTTACGCGCTTTTTCGCATTTTGATACACTGCTTTGATAAAGTCGCAGATGATAAATCGGCAATTTCACATTTTAGGCACCAAGCGGAAGCCACGAGCATAACCCACACCTACAGAAAAAGGACGCATAAACAATGTTTGAGAGTTTAGGCGATAGGTTGCAAAACACTTTCAAAAAGCTCAAAGGACAAGGGAAACTAACAGAGAACAATATCTCTGATACCTTGCGTGAGGTGCGGCGTGCTTTTCTGGAGGCAGATGTTAACTATAAAGTCACACGTGAGTTTATAGAGCGGATTAAGGTGCGTGCCCTCGGTCAAGAGGTACTCGGTAGCCTTACGCCTGAGCTGCAGATTGCCCGAATTATCGGCGAAGAGCTGACCCAATTGATGGGCAACAAGGCGGAGAAGATTCAAATGGCTCCGAGCGGTCTTACAGTGGTAATGCTTGTCGGCTTGCAAGGTGCCGGTAAAACGACCGTGGCAGCGAAATTAGCTCTTAGATTCCGCAAAGACGGACGAAAACCGCTCCTCGTTGCCGCTGATGTATATCGACCCGCCGCCATTAAGCAGTTGCAAGTTCTCGGCGAACAGACTGAAACACCGGTGTTTTCGATGGGAACAGAGGTTTCCCCAGTCAAGATCGCGGAGGCGTCTGTCAAGGAGGCTTTAGCACACGGACATAACTGCGTTATTATTGACACTGCGGGACGTTTGCATATTAATGATGAATTGATGGGTGAACTTCGGGAGATTAGAGCGAGCGTCAATCCTTCTGAAATTTTGCTCATCGTTGATGCGATGACGGGACAAGATGCCGTAAATGTAGCAGAGAACTTCAACAATGACTTGGACATTGATGGCGTTATTCTGACAAAAATGGATGGCGACGCTCGCGGTGGTGCAGCACTTTCGATTCGGTATATCACAGAGAAACCGATTAAATTCATCGGTGTCGGTGAGAAGATTGAGGCAGCATCCCTTGAAGAATTTCATCCAGAACGGATGTCTTCCCGTATCCTCGGACAGGGTGATTTCCAAACCCTACTTGAGAAGGCGGAAGAAGTATTCACCGAAGATCAGGCGAAGGAACTTGAACGTAAACTCATAGAAAACAAAGGACTGGATTTTAACGATTTTCTTACACAACTTGAGCAGCTGAAAAATATGGGACCTTTGGACCAATTAATGGATCTAATGCCCTTTAAGAATCAGTTGCCTATTAAAGACCTTACACCAGATGAGAGCCATTTGCGAACCGCGAAAGCAATCATCCAGTCAATGACGCTTGAGGAACGAAAGAACCCTCGATTGTTAGATAGAAGTCGAAAACTCCGTATTTCTAACGGTAGTGGCACGACCGTAAATCAGATAAATATGCTGGTTTCACAACTCCAGATGATGAATCGTATGTTAAACCAGCAAGCATCGATGGCAATGCCGCAGATGGGAGCGTCTTTAAACAAGAAGATGGGGCAGAAATTAGGCGCGCTTCCTCGTCCGAAGGGGAAGGCAGCAAGAAAGCCCCGGAAGCGAAAACGCCGCAAATAGCGATAGGTGAACCCTGAGTTAGGTCGCCTGCTTATAAAAGCGGCACAGATACCATTAGGAGGTATTTTTTGGCAGTTAGAATTAGATTACAACGACACGGTAGAAAGAAACGTCCTTTTTATCGGCTCGTCGCGGCTGATGCACGAGCGCAGAGAGATGGCGTGTTTTTAGAACGTCTCGGTCATTACAATCCGTTAACGGATCCGGCAGATATTTTCATCGATGAAGAGAAAGCCTTGAAATGGTTGAGGCGGGGCGCGCAGCCCTCGGATACGGCAAAGCGTTTACTCTCGAAAAGCGGAATTTTGATGAAATTTGAATACGAAAAATTAGGGAAACCGTTGCCGGAAGATGAAAGCACCGAACAAGTCGCAAAGACGGATGATACCGAACCTACCGAAGCACAAGAAATAGAAAAAGAATCTGAAACAGAAACCCTGCTTACAGAAGAAACATCCGACGAATCCGCCGAAGAAGAAGAATAGCACCTACTTTGACGGATTCCGAAAATGCAGGCGGTGGACGCATCTACTGAAATCTGAAAGTGAACTATGTTCAAAGATTTGATTGAATACATCGTAAAATCTCTCGTTGATTATCCTGATGCGGTGGTGGTCCGTGAAGTAACTGGCGAAACGGTGGTTATTATTGAGTTGACTGTCACAGAGGAAGATTTGGGGAAAGTCATCGGTAGATACGGACGAACACTGAAAGCCATTAGAAGTGTCCTCTATACCGCCGGATTGCAAGCAAATAAAAAGGTGATTCTTGAGTTGATTGATGAACCTCGATCGGGTACGGATGCGTAACAGATGCTCTGTTTGCAGTTAGCGGTAGGTGTAGGGTTATAGATTGGGTGTTGCTTGCAAGCCGGTGTTAAAATGAAAATTGATGTTCTCGCCCTATTCCCAGAGATAATTGCACCGGCGTTAGAGACGGGAATACTCAAACGTGTTCAGGAGGCGGATAAACTCACCGTTAATCTTCATAACCTTCGCGATTGGGCAACTGATAAACATAAGTCAGTTGATGACTATCCTTATGGCGGTGGCGCGGGAATGATTCTTAAACCCGAGCCTATTTTCGCGGCGGTTGCAGCGTTGAACCCGGAAGAAACAGCGCACATTATCTATCTGACACCTCAAGGTACACCTTTGACACAAGGGGTCGCGGAATCACTTTCTTTGGAAACACATCTCGTTCTTTTATGCGGGCGTTACAAAGGGGTTGATGAACGGGTGCGTGACGAATTGGTAACAACTGAACTTTCCATCGGGGACTATGTCTTGAGCGGCGGTGAAATTGCAGCCCTTGTTTTGATTGATGCTATTGGTCGTGTACTTCCCGGTGCACTTGGTGATTATGAATCTGCGCATGTTGATTCATTCAGTCAGGAATTGCTTGACCATCCGCACTATACGCGACCGGCTGAGTTTGCTGGCATTAATGTCCCTGAAGTACTCTTGAGTGGACATCATGAGAGGATTGAGAAGTGGCGGTATGCCGAGGCACTCAAGCGCACGGCAAAACATCGCCCAGATTTACTCCAGAAACTTGAACTAACCGATGAAGATATCGCAATCCTCAAAGTGGCGGGGTTAGCGGAGTAAGCCAAAGAATTAGGTCTTTCGTTAATACGGAATCTTAAAACCGATACGATGACGTAGCTAACCTGATATTACGTAAGAAGGAAAAATAAATATGAACTTGATTGAATCTGTTGAGAGTCAATATATGAAGAGCGAGATCCCTGAATTTGGTCCGGGGGATATTGTGAAGGTAAATACTCGTATCCGCGAAGGACAGAAGGAGCGAATCCAGGCGTATGAAGGAACTGTTATTCGCCGTGCACATGGTGGACTCCGGGCAACCTTTACCGTCCGACGTGTTGCATTTGGTGCTGGTAGTGAAAGGACGTTCCCTCTTCATTCACCTAATATTGAAAGCATTCAGGTGGTTCAATACGGCGCAGTCCGACGAGCGAAGTTATATTACTTGCGCGATCGTACCGGTAGAGCCGCACGCGTCAAAGAACGCAGACGATAACCTGATGCAGATGGACGTTTTTGAACGTGCATGCCAACGAAGCGGTTACAAACAGATTGCAGGCATTGACGAGGCGGGCCGAGGTGCATTGGCTGGTCCTGTCATTGCCGCTGCAGTCATTCTACCTATCAATTGCGGTATTGCTGGGTTGAAGGATTCAAAGCAGTTAACACCGAAGCAACGCGACTTGTTGTCCGACGAAATTCACAACGTTGCCGTGTCTGTAGGGATTGGCTCCGTGGACAATCGAGTTGTTGACACTTTGAATGTTCTTGAGGCAACCCTATTGGCAATGCGGCAAGCGATAGAAAAACTCACCCCCCAACCTGATTATCTCCTCGTTGACGGCATAAATTTTCCTGCAATAGATATCCAAGGTGAAGCAATTACAAAAGGCGATAGCCGAAGTTATTCTATTGCGGCTGCCTCCATTATTGCCAAGACTACCCGCGATAGACTCATGATTGCGTTGGATCGTACTTATCCGCACTATGGGTTTCAACAGCACAAAGGGTATCCGACATCCCGGCATCGACAAGCGATTGCCGAGTTTGGTGCCTCAGATATTCATCGCCACACCTTTAAACTGCTTCCAGATGATTAAAATGAGAGTGCTTGCGTGTTTTAACACACACGGCTTGCAAAGGAAGATTGCAAATGGAGCATTCACGTTTGAGCGTCGCAAAAACGGGTGAGGCATTGGCGGTTGCGCATCTCAAAGCACGTGGGTATGAAATTCTTGAACAGAATTACCGAGCAGCACGCGGTGAAATTGATCTTGTCGCACAAGATGGTGATTTTATCGTTTTTGTGGAAGTTAAGACGCGACGCAGTCTTAAATTCGGACTCCCTCAAGCGGCTGTAACTACGCAGAAACAGCAACAGATTTCCAAAGTTGCTTTGGCATACCTACAAGCCAAAAACCGCTTTGACGCTCCGTGCCGTTTTGATGTAATTGCGATTCACTTGTCTCCGCAGCTTGAGTTGTTAAAACTTGAACAGATTGAAAGCGCGTTTGATTTTCAGACCGCAAGCGGATTCTGAACTCCCTCTTGCAGGTTCAACACTTTACAGGTCAGGGAACCGTAAAAACCGCTTCGCATTCCCACCCATAATGTCTGCTAACTCCGACTCAGATAAATTCGGCAGCAGTTTTTCAATAACCGTCGTCAGTTTGCCATATCCCGGTTCTTCCAAAATCCAAGGAAAATCGGTTGCCCACATTAACCGCTTTACGCCGAAATCGTTAAACAAGTTACGGTGCCACCCTGCCAAATCTTGGTATGGAAATTCCTCCTTGCTGAATGCATACTGACCGGAGAGATGCACTGTAACATTTTCAAAACGCGCTAACCGGTAGGTGGTATGCATAGCGAGGTTGTAACCTGTCACTTGGATCTGGGGCCGTCCGAATTCATCCCAACTGAATTTGCCTTTTCCTGGACACATGCCGAGGTGATTTAGCACAACCCGTACCTGTGGAAATGCTTGTATCAGGTATGGCAGGAGATGTGCATTGATAGCATTCGGATAGAGCCACAGGACGTAATCACGCTCAGCAGCACATTTCCAGATTGGATATGCCGCAAACTCACGGACATCCATCTTCGCAAATATATCACGCGGTCCCCCAAATGTAGAGAACCGAAAGCCGATAATCCCAGTGTCATCTGTCAACTCTGCCATGTGTTCGGCAGGGTTCGGATGTCCCTCTGGGATAAGCCCGATCCCTAAAAACCGATTCGGATAGTCTTTGAGACAGCGCAACAAGTAACGATGGTTCGCTATACTTGCACCGGCCATTTGGACAAGCACTGCCTGATCAATCTGATGTTTTTCCATCTCGCCTAACAGTTTTTCGACTAGTTCTTCCCGTTCCGCCGGACAGACCGGTGTTGTCTCACGCGGAAATTCCGGTGAATCCTTTGTGAATACGTGTAGATGCGCATCAATACGTGGCATAGGATAACCCTCCATTGATTAGTTGTCTAAACTAAACAATTTGCGACGTTCCGGAGTTTGGCAGGACGCTGAGATGGATGCAAACTGTCCCGGTCCAACGCGTCCCGGTGTTCGCTTCTCGTAAATCAGGATAATGGATTTACGCGGCACATCGGAGTGATTGTCCATCGAAACGTGCCATCCGCAGGAATTGAACATAATCGCTGTGCCGGCTTTACCGGGGAAAGCCTTATGCCCTGTCATACTCTCTTGTCTTAACGGACGCGTATATGGACCGGCATCTGGTTTATGGCTGCTTGGCACAAAGCCGAATTCCCCACATCCCGGATGGACATCATTAACATAGATTTGCACCTTGATATGTAGCGGATTACTTTGTGAGACATCAGGGTGCCACCCCGTATAGCTTACGGGCCACGGGGCTACAGTCCGAACCTGCGGTCCTAATAGGATCAGATCGTGGTCTGTGAACTCCATCAATGCCCCATAGTAACTTGGGTAATCGATAATATCAATGAAGATAGGATCTTTTTCCAAGGGGTTTGGGATGTCGTAAAAGGTGGCGGCGGCGTCCCCTGCTTCAACTCTGTCCAGCCATTCTGCTTTGCATGCATCAGCCCAATAGTCGAAAGCGGTTTGGAGTCGCGTAAGATCTTCTCCTTGAATTGCGTTTTCAAAGACGAGATACCCTTCTGCTTCCCATTGTGCTTTTTGTTCGGGTGTCGGTAGAATCATGATTTTCCCTCTTGAGATGTAACTAACGATAATATAAGCAGACAACAACGGAAGCCTGCGGTTCTTAAGAGAAAACGGTTATCGGAAAAAACTGTTCTTTACACGCTTGTGCTCGGTTAAAAAACTTTGCCTCTACCTGCGATTTGCCAGATTGCCTCAACTTGATCGCCGCGTACACCTACGAGTTTGTCGTGAAGATTGCTCGTCATTCCCTGATGTAGCGGGATAATCGATAGCTGCTCACCCACCTTAAATCGGTGTGAACATTCACTGACATCAACATGTCCATGTTCAACCGACATACCATAAATCTTCGCGTCTGGGTGTTCGACGATATGTCCATACGGTGTCGGCGGATAACTGGTAAACGTCTTTTGACCGCCGTCAATAATAATCCGATCAGGTGCAGGTGTGCTGACGACGGTTACAATAAGGCGTAAGACACACCGCTCAGGTGTTAGCATCTCTGAATTGCCGATACGGGTCATACCTTCGTAGACATAGGATCCGCTACGGGTCTCTGTGCAGCCGAGTTCTTTTGATGCCGCTTCCGAACCTGTGCCGCCGCCACTGATGATGTTCACAGGAATCCCGTCGCTTGAGAGCAGGTCAAGCGTTTCTTCGATAAACGACTTTGCGCGCACGTTGCTCGGATACGTCATGACACCTTGGAAATCGATGTCTGACATCTTTACCAGCTGCCGTGCAAGGTGTTGCGCTTTCTGCGGTGACGCTACCCCACAACGTCTGCTGCCAGTGTCGAGTTCCAACACAACAGGTACAACGCAATCATCAGTATCTGCTTGCTGAGAGATACCTATTGCTGTCTCTTCTGAGTCGAGGGCAACGATAATTTTGGCGCGTTTTAGCAATGCCGTCAACCGTTTCAGCTTCGGTTTTCCGACGATATTATACGGGATAAGGATGTTGTCAATGCCAGCATCCACCATCACCTCTGCTTCACCTAATTTCTGACAGGTGATACCTTGTGAACCAGCAGCGATTTGCAGTTTAGCGATTTCCGGTACCTTATGCGTTTTGGTGTGGACACGTAGCGGGATACCGAGTTGATGACAATGTGTTGCCATACCATCAATATTGCGTTCAAGCACGTCCAGATCTGCGACGAGCGTTGGTGTATCTAAGGCGGTGATGTTCATTGGGTTCCTCGTGATGTGTGCAAGAAACATGCTACATCAAATAGGTTTCTACTCTTAATTTACCCGTTGTGCACTTTTCTGTCAAGTTGTTCGTGCTACAGCGGTTTATCCTTGATATTTTCTTGGAAATGGATATAATGGATACACTTACAAGCGCATATCGTTGAGGATTGTGCATAATCTACGCGAAGGAGAACGTAATCATTGAAACGATTGATTGTTGGGATAACTGGCGCGAGTGCGGGGGTCTATGGTGTCCGCTTGCTTGAGGTTCTCACGAAACACGAGGATATAGAGATACACTTGACTATTTCTTCATCTGGTGCGCGCGCTTTGTCGGAGGAACTTCAGATTGAAGTAGACCTTGATAATTTTGCGTTGGAGTCGCTTATTGGAATCTCCTCACCGCGAGTTATTTATCACCATGAATCGGATATCGCTGCACCGATTGCGAGTGGCTCTTTCCGCACCGAAGGGATGATTGTGGTGCCGTGTAGTATGGGGAGCATAGCCTCTATCGCTGGTGGTATCTCACGTAACCTGATCCAGCGCGCCGCGGATGTGTGTATCAAGGAGAACCGTAAACTTGTACTTGTGCCGCGCGAGACCCCTTTAAGTTCCATTCATTTAGAAAATATGCTCAAATTGTCGCGTATGGGGGTCTGCGTGTTACCTGCGATGCCCGGGTTCTACCACTTCCCAAAGAATGTTGATGATCTGCTGAACTTCGTTGTGACAAAAATCTTAGATCAGTTTGGAATAGACACAAAACTGATTCAGCGGTGGAAAGAATAGGTGTTTGTCCTTTGCAATTTAACGCGACTGGATTTTCTTTTGCGTCAGAGGACTATTCCTTTTCTATACGGCTATAGTGTTTCTGCCATAACCACCAAAGCACCGCCGGAATAAGCGGTAGTCCTGACATGCCCCACAGAATTGTTCGGACGTGGTACTGATCTAATAACCAACCGACAATTGCCGTGCCGATCCCTCCCATGAGTGTAAAGAGCGCAAACTCAGTGCCGAAGATGCGTCCTCTGATCTCGTTCGGGGTGCGTTGAAAGAGGAGTTGTGTTGAAAACACCCAAGCGATTCCGCCACCGATGCTCCGGATGAACCCGCCAATAAGTACTTCAGCCAAACCATAGAG
>JAKZUG010000209.1:0-20346 GCA_047516705.1 Candidatus Poribacteria bacterium
AATTCTCCCATATTTGCCAATCCTGCGTAAAGTGTTGTCAACTCCAGCAGATTCACTTCACAGCCACCGAGAACCATAGAGAGTCCATACTTTTTGGCAGGGATGAGTGTGGAGATGCCTGCTTGTTTGAGAAAAGTGGGCAGTGTCCTATTTTTCAGACGCGCATAAAGGTTCACGGCAGGAACATTGAGAGAGCGGGCAAGTGCCTGACGGGCGGTAACATAGCCGTTGTATGTGTCATCATAATTCACCGGCTCATATCCGCTGTATGTAACAGGGACATCAAAGAGCAGTGTTTCTGGTGTAATCAAGCCTTGTTCGATGCCAAGTGCGTAGACGAAAGGTTTAAGTGTGGAACCCGGGGAACGCGGTGCGAGTGTACCGTTTACTTGACCCGATGCACGCTGATCGAAAAAATCGTGGGAACCTACCATTGCCAAGACCTGGCGACTTTGGGTGTCCATAACGACAATTGCCCCTGTGCTTGCCCTGTGGGGCTGCAGGCTATGGCTCGCAATTCCGGTAGCCGACGCATTCAGATATTCGCGAAGGATGCGCACTGCTGTTTCTTGGACCTTCGCGTCTATTGTCGTGTATATCCTGCCATCTGTTGCCCCTCCCCAGTAACGGGTGGGGACCCCGGTTTCCGTGTTCCATCGGTTCTTTTTAACCAACATGCGTGAGAGGTGTGGCGCGTTGAATGGGAGTGGGTGACGTTTTGTCGGTATAGGTTCTCGCAATGCTTCTCGCCACTGTTGTTCGGAAATCTGCCCGCGTGCGCGGAGTTGGTTCAGCACTTTTGCTCGCGCATGCCGGGCATTTTCTGGAAATCTGTCTGGACGCAAACGTTCTGGCGCGTTCGGAATGGCGGCGAAGAGAGCCGCTTCACCAAGACTTATTGCGTGCTGCGGTTTGTTGAAATAAAACCGAGATGCTGCCCCTGTTCCAACGATATTCCCGCCGTAGGGAAGCATGTTAAAGTAAAAATTTAGGATCTCAGATTTAGAATATGCCAGTTCAAGTTGGATCGCACGGAACATTTCAATCAGTTTGTTTGGAACATTCCGTGCTTTCGGTTCCATCAGTCGGGCAAGCTGCATGGTGATGGTTGAACCACCGCGTACGACCTCTCCCGCTTTGACATTATCATAGAGGGCGGTTGCGATAGACACCGGGTTGATCCCGCAGTGGTAGTAAAACCATCTGTCCTCTGCTGTTAGCATTGCTTCGTGTAAGAAGGGGGAGATTCCAAATTGGTTATCAGTTGTCAGTTGTTGGTTGTCAGTTAAAAGTGGTGTTTGGTTAACATATTTGCCTCTTAACTGATAACTGAAGACCGAAGACTGATAGTCATTCCTCGGCATGCGCCACATACCATCCTCAGCTAAGAACGCGCGAAGCCATTCCCCGTTTCGATCTAAGACAATCCGAGATGGTGGAAGATGGAGACGTGTTTTGGGCAGCGGGAAACACCAGTTCGCGATCGTAAAGAGGGCGATCATAACGAGTGGGAATAGCACCCAAAACCTCTTTTTTAGATTAGAAATCGCTATTCTGATGCTTCTCATCACTCTGCAACCACTTTGATACCCATACTACCCGTTACAGCAGATTTTGTCGGATCGTACATCGCTTCCGCTACAATAGGTGGCAAGGTAAATTCGCCTTGTGTAACTGCCCTTAGCGCGTAATAGAACTTACGTTCACGTTGGCGCGGGAACGTGCCGAAGAAAATGAGGCGGTCGTCGCGAATGTCAATATAGTCGGGTTTGAAGCCTTGCACTTTCAGCCATGGAATCCCTGCTCGGGACTCCAGACGCGGGTTTTCAATCTCAAAGCCTGTTGGCAACATATCGACGACGACGACATTTTCCAGATTAGCTGTCAGTGCTTTGACTGTTATCTCCGCGACGATTAAGTCGCCGTGTACAAATGTGCCAGTGAGACCTTCGCCATCTTTGTTAAAATACCGACGGTGTACCTGTAATTCACGTTCATATTCCTCAATAAACGAATCGCGTTGGATGCCGAACGCACTCCAGTAATAGTAGCAACTCCCTTCGCCTTCGATGGTGAGTTGTATGCGTGCACCGTCCCATGCTTCATCGGTATAGCGCGTCTCAGTCGCGTCAAAGTCAGCGAAGTGTTCACCATTGAGTTTGAAAGTGCCACTGTAATTCCTATCTGCCTGTTTCTTCATAATCTTACCGAGTGCAAGGAACGCGAAAGCGTTATCCTGTGTTGTCCGCCATCGGTTTCCGTCGGAGGCTGCCTCACTCAGATTCTTGACGAGCATCGGAATGGATGGATGGTTTTCGTTAACTTCGGCAAGCACATCCAGCATAATCGCTTGGGCCCGAATAGGTGAATTAAATGTTCCTCCTGTTTCCCGTTCCGGGTTTCCTTTACCATTAAAACTCGGTGATACCGATACCGGTAGCATTGAAAGGGCAGTTTCCAGTTCACCACTGAGGGCAAATGCCCCGGCGAGTTGAAAGTGACTGTAATCACTGAGACCGCTCGCGCCCCTGTTTTTTAGATAGTGCATCGTACCACGATCAGGTTGTCCAGCAGCAGCCAAGACGTAAGACGCGTAGGTCGCAAGCGCGATGTTTGCCCTTACTTCTTTAGCATTATTTTTACCTTCTGTGTCAGGTGAAAATTTTGCCCGTGTTCTTAAACCTTCCAGCATCGCATCGTAAACACGGTCTGCTACCTCGTAGCCCGCTTTTCGGGCTTCAACGAGAAAGTGAGACGCGTAGATACTGCTCCAGGGATTAATATAAGTGCCACCGGGCCAGTACGAAAACTGATTGTTTGCCATCAGCATACTTTCAAGTTTCGTGATACCCGATGTAATATAGTAATCCACTGAATCTTCTGCTGCCAGCATCGGTTCGACGCTTCGCGCCAAGTCACTGAAATAGAGCAACGGGAAAACCTTACTTGTTGTTTGCTCTAAACACCCGTGTGGATAACGCACAAGATAACGGAGGCTGTCCGAAAACGCAATATTTGGAAACGGTGATAGTGTCAAACTAAACTCGGACGAATCTGCTATTAGATTCGCCGGGAGAATAATATCGCCCGGTTTACCCGCGCGTACCACCCCGTGTCCTGTTTTTGTGACGGGTGGCGCAACAGAGCGCAGCGGCAGCTTCACATCCATTTGCGTTGTCTCAGTATTACCTTGTGCAGATAAATTGAAGTTGACTTCTCCGAGCGCATCCTGAACGCGAATATCGAAAAAGACTTGTGCCTCTGTGCCTGCTTCAACTTTTTTCTCCACACTTAGTTCCTGTAGCGGGGGCTCCGCTTTTGACGGTTGTGACGGTTTTTCTGGTGTCTTCTCAGACATCGTCTCAGGCGTATTGATGGCACTGGCTGACAGTAGTTGCACGTCACCCGATGCTTGCAATTTGACAGTGAATTCTCCATCTTCGCCTGTACCGTTGAAAAGGGTGACTGGTACCCGAATCTTATCGCCGCCTGCGAGGAATCGTGGGAAAGTCGGTGTTAAGACAATAGGTTCACGGACGGTCAGGTACGCTTCCGTGGCACCGTAGTCTACTCCGGCGAAAGCGACTGCCATCAACCTTAATTTTCCATTGAATTGTGGAATCTTGAATTGGACAGTACCGCGCCCATTTCCATCGGTTTGCACGAATCCTGACCAAAGTGAAACCGGTTTTACACGCCTGATACTGCTTGTATTAAGCCGTTTCCTTCCTAATCCACGTGCAAGGCCGCCATCACCCCCTGTACTTGAGTTGTCGGTGACATCCGCTATTTCAGGTAAAATCCCACTATACAGATCAAAGGAGCGCGTCTTCAATCCGCGTTGTTGATAGAAAAAGTCGTGAGGATTAGGTGTTTGGAAGTCGGTTAATGCAAGGATTCCCTCATCAACAGCTGCTATACAGACATCGTATTTCTGCCAGGAGCGTCTGCCGTGGATTTGGAACGCGATGTTTACCTCGCTGTTTGGATGAACAACTGCCTCAAATTGGTTATCGGCTATCAGTCCTCGGCTGTCAGTAAGAGGTGTTCGTTCAATCAAAGTCTCATTCTGACGGCTGCTGGCTGCTGGCTGCTGGCTATTATGTTTGAGCGACATTTCAATTGAGAGTTGTCTCCGCGTTGCATCTATTTTCAAGGGGATCACACCAAACGCGCGTGCGGGAAGAAGCGACTTGTTGTCTGGCTGTGACACCGTATCCATCGGGATGGCTCGAGTCAGCGTTGCTGAGATGTACACGTTTGGTTTATAACCGTCACGTACCGGAATTGACAAGGTTGCGGTATTTTCCTTCATTACTATCGTCCGGTGACTGAGTACCCGGTCTCGTTCGACGGTGAGTAGGAGTGTACCGGGGAACGGTGCCTTGATATTCAACTTTGCTGTTTGCCCCGGACGATAGGTAGGCTTGTCGAGCGTCAAGTCTAATCGGGTAGGATGTTCCATAGAGATCGGGGTGTCCCCCCATCCACTCACGTAGAATTCTATTTCCGCTGTCGCCGTTGATTCAATGTCCTCGAGGCGAACGCGGTATTCACCATAGCCTGTAGGGGTAAATGTCGCTGTTTGTGCTGTTTCTGCCGAAGTAAGTGCGTATGTTTTCACCTCTGTCATCTGTGGTTCGGAGACGTACTCGTAACGCCCCGCCGCGTTCTGCCGAAGTATCGTATTCCAATGGACTTTGTGGAGGCTGAGTTTTAAGGCTCTACCCGGTGTAAGTGCCATTGTATCGTCAACGGCTACGTAATCGAAGCGAAGCGGTTGGTTAACTTTGACCTCTCCGGTAGTTGTCCGTCGAACCCCTACATAATGGGAGTAGGGATGGATAACAACTCGGTGTGAAGCAGTGACAGCTCTACCACCGACCTCGCTGACGGTCGCTGTTAGAATACCGTTTAGCAAGGAAGGTGCTTTCAATGTTGCAGGAACAGTGAATTGGTAACGTGCTTTACCCTCCGCATCGGTTTTGGCTTCTCCCAATTCAATCCGTTGACTTTCAAATTGTCTGGTATTGCCGAAAACGAAGGAACGCCACTGTGTTGCATCCGTACCTGGTGGTAAGGCATCGTCAGAAACGGCAAACGGAACTGCTCGCAGTTGGCATGAAACCTGAACCTTCCGCCCTACGGCTGGTGGTCCAAACAGATTAATAGCGTTTACCTCAATACTGAGTTCGTCGCCGAGTTTATAAGAGGGTTTATCGACGGTTACAGCAACTTTCATCCGGTCTGGCATGAATTCCTCAACCTGAAATTGTACGCTTCCAACGACTCGATCGGCAATTTGCATCTTTGCAATATAGTTACCTGTGAGTGCGTAGTCAGGAATGGGAATTTTCACTTCACAAGCACCGCTTTCGTTTGTCTGCTGCCTTAATTCTCGCATGGTTCTACCATCTGGTGAGATCACTTCAATGCGGGTGGGGAGCGGTTCAGGTGTCGCCTGCTTTGGTCCCCGTACAATACCAGCGAGTTGAACAGTTTCACCGGGTCGATAAACTCCTCTGCTCGTGTAGAGAAACGCTTCATAGCCTTTTTGCAAATAGGCGGGTCCTGCGATGTCAAAGTCTGCTGTTGCGATTTCATGCCTGTCCAATTGAATAAAGGCGAGATCGTCACGTTTCGCGACCGTAATCATAAACGGTATGAAGTCTTCAGTCTTCTCTGCGACCTCAGTAAACTCAACAAACCCTGCCCAGTTGGTTGTACCGCTGAGCAGCGTCTGGTTATTGTCGCTGATGAGTTGGACACGCGCTGCTGGCACCGGCGCACCCGTCGCAAGGGATTTCACCCAAACATATAAGTGATCCTCGGCGCGTTTAGCACTAATACCCAAATCTGTGATGAGCAACCATTGATGCGTTCTGTCCCATTGTCTATCTGCATTTCGCGCGACAACCTTGAAAATACCCACATGTTCATCTGAGAGGTAGTCTTCTAAGGAGATAGGTGTTGTTACCTCTTCGTTCAATTGAGGTGGCACATCAAGCACTTCCGAGTGAATAGGTTTACCCAAGTTCTTGCTCCAGCGACTCCATCTATCTAATCTGGAAATATAGATGAGATTATTCGCAAAAACTTTTTCAATATCAAGTTCCACGCGTTTGATGTTAATCGTCGCAAGTCCGAGGTTGAGGTGCCCTTTCCTCGCAAGGAAGAAGCCGTCACCGAGGAACCGAAGCTGCGGGCGGATATCCGGGATTTTCAGTCTTGTCATATAATCCTGTTTTAAGACTGCATCGTTTCGTGATGTCAAACCGCGCCGAATCTTCAGTGTATAGGTGGTACGCCTCTTAAAATTGCCGTGGATTTCGATGTTCCGGTAATCGGATGTGACTTGATAGTCTACTGCTGGTGTCAGTTCCAGATAAGATTCGATAGTATCGCTGAGTACAGGTGCACTAAAACTGACTGAAATATACGGGGTGCCATCGCTTTCCCAGACATCTGAATATGTTACACCGAGTGTCCCTTTACCACGGAGTATTACGGGTGTAACGTTCGCTTTTTCCAGACCGATTTGTCCACCTGTGCATTTGAAACCCTTCTCAATCTTGACTTTTATTTCTCGGTCTGCGTCACCGCGTTTTATCCGTTTCGTCTCAAATTTTATTGTCTGCGCTGTCGCCGTGTTCGTTTCGATCTGATACGGAATTTCTGTTCCATCATCGAGTTCAATAGAGAGATGCGCCTTTAAATCGGCGGTCGTTACAGGGTAATTGAATGCGATTGTACCGAAACCTGTTGCGTGTTCGCGGGCATCGTCGGTACTGAATTCCATGCGTGTCTGCTGAACTGCAAAAGGTTCAGTAGCGAATTTAAACTCTTTTTGTCCGGTGAGTAGGAATGTCTCAGATGGGTTGAGGTCTGGTGTGAGTTCTACAGTATATTGTGCGGAGGGTGCTAAAGGTGCGTCTAAAAAGAAACCTATTCTATCAGGGGCTACCCAGCGAGCAGTGCCTTGAACGGCGGGTGTAAACCGAAGAGCTTCCGCGGGGACTTCTGTTCCAACACGCGATTTATCGATGATTCCCTCCGAAAAAGTAATCGAAAAATCTGTCCATTGTGGAATTTCTCCTTGTGGCGCGAAGGTGTTAACGCTGTATCGTGTCTTGGCACTCACGTTTCCCCGCACAATGTAAAAAAGGCAGGCAACGAGGAGTAGCGTCATCAATCCTATGACACCGATTAAACTTTTTAGTAACAAATTTCGGCTCCCAGGCTCCGCCGAAAGATTTTTGGAAAGTTTGGAAAACACCATGAGAAGTGCCTCCTGTACTTTAAAGAGTTTGTCCTTATCAGTTTTCTTGTTTTTAACAATTTAAGGACTATTTGTAGAGAAGTCTTCTGTTTGTAAGACGTTGCTTGTAGATTCCGACAAATTTAACGAATATAGTAGGAAAAGATACTGAATAGCTTAAGCAATTTTCATGCCAATGTTTTATAGAGTGTTGTGCTAAGTGTTTAAGAAACGGTAGTCAGGTTTAGACGGAGTTTAAGATTGTCAAGGAAGAATCAACACGGTGTCTTTGGGGGGCATTATGTGTAAATATAGACACATAGGGACAGATTTCTGTATCCGTCCCTACAAGTAAGCATTTTGGTGTGGTTTTAAGTCAAACTGTGTTCTATAGTGAACAATCTTCAGAACCAGAATCGCGACATCAAAATAATCTGGTCTGTACCTTGAAGTTGGCGTAATGTGCCTTTATTTCCGATGGTGTCCTCCTCACCACGATCAGCATTGGGGAGGTTTGCCCAGTAAAACAGCGAGATTGCCCCGTTTTCCATGAAATTATATTGGGCACTGAGTGTCACCCGTTGGCTTGCGTCACCCTTAACTGTCCTATCTGGATCGAACAAGCCGTATCGGCCCGCAACAGTGAGTTGGGGCAGCACGCGATATTTGGCACCGACATAATATCCTTTTGAGTCGATGTCATCCGATGCGAAAGAGGCTACCGCACCACTGTTTCCAATATTGAATTCCCCTTCAATACTCAGACCCGCGTAGGATGCAGTCAGAAACGCACCGATGAGGCGTTCCCAGTCTTCACTGGGTTTTTCAAATATGCCAGATATACCGGCTCTGACGGGTCCGAGTTGTGCACCGAGTGTGCCAAGTCCGCCTTTTGCTGTCGCATTATCAGCATTAAAGAACGCCGCATTATAGAAAACTTTTCCTGCATTTCCGCCGAGTTCAATCCCGACATCCCGTTTGTTAGAACCGAGTCCGTAGCCTTCCCTGACGAGTATGTTGTGATCCTTATGTTTAATGGCGAACGGGAGTCGGAATTGCCCGACTTTAACGTAGAGATGTTTCGGGATAGCATCTACCGTTGCGAACGCATTCATCGTTGTCCCGACATTATTGGAAAGGGTAAGCCTGATGTGTTCTGAGGCTTGCGCATTGAAGGTTACTTCTGCTTGCATGAGCAGAAATCTGTCCACTGAAGAGTGGCATGAATTGCATCCAGCGACAGCGTTTTCTTCTCCGTCAACATGTGTTGTTTTAATGAATGCAGTCTGGAAGTCAAGGGATGTTGTGAGCTGTTTGACGACTTTTTTGGCTTCTTCCGTCACAGCTTCCATGTCGAAGTCTTCGGGGAATTCAAAATAGTTCTCTTCAAAAATTTCGCCAATACGATTTCGGGGACCACCACCTGCCGGATCAAGATGACAGAAACTACATTCTTTCTTAAGTTCGGTTGCAAATTCAGGGCGCGCCTCCGCAGCAGCCGGTAAGAAAAGGCTGAACGCGATACCCACTATGAATGCAAGTCGTAGCAATGATCGGGCAACACGAGATATAGGCAAACGTTTAGTTCGTCCGGTAATGTGGCTGAAGCACTTCGCACAATTATTATAATGTGTGTTCAAAGAATCCTCCTTGTTTTTTGATATAACGGCAGGTGCTGCTGGCGAGGTTTGAACCCCGCCAGCAACGTCCTAATCAAGTTCTGTGAAAACATAATCGATGTCTTCGACTCGGGCGTGGCATACCCAACACCCACCGTCTTTGGCGATGACGTTGAACTCATCATCTGGGGCGTTTCGGGTGTATTCGATGAACTCCCAATCGTTATGTTCTGGGTCCACGCCTGCTTTCTTCCGCATAATCGCGATGAGTCCGACATAATCCTTATTCGGACGGTATGCTTCCTTTACAACGATACTTCCATCAGGATATGGAAACTGCTGTTCACCGTTCGGTGCGATGTCTTCCCGTGTTTTATTAACATAAACGTTTTTAGTCCCGTTGTGCGGGTCACCGCCAGGGGCGGGCGGTATAGGTTCAGCGTTTAATTTCAGCCACTGCGTATAGCCTGCTACATCATCGGGTAAGCCAGGAAGAGCGACTACCGGTTCTTCAGATTGGGTTGGTTCCGCTGTATCCATCATAGTTTTTTCTTCGTCTTGCTGTTCAATGAGTTCTTCCAACTGTTTTTCGGCACAGGCAGTTAGGAGTAGACAGGCTATCAGTATTATTATTCCTGGACTGGATAGCAGGTTTCGTGTTTGCGTTTTCATTATGAATCCCTCGATTTTTAGTAGGTGATTTGTTATATTGTGTTGGCGAGGTTTCCTCAAGCCAATTCCGACAAGGATATAGTTTAATTATCCAAAATGTATAAAAACAAATTATGCATATACCACAATTTAGTATAAGACAAAGTAGCAAACATTTCAAGTAAATTGCACGTGCTTTGTACGAGACTGTCAATTCTCGGTTTTCGGTAAGTATAACGCGCACCTTACCATCCGTAATTTCGTTTGCCTTTCTGTCTGTTGTTATAGTATTATATGGATATAAAAGATTCAGGTGCAGTTGCTATTGAAGATCATAAATACGAGACAATAACAAAAGGGAGAAGTAATGCTCAGAAATTTATTTAAAGGTCGTGATAGAAGTGATATTGAATCCAATACTGAAGACAAACAGGAAAACTGGTTTAATCGACTCAAGTCCGGTTTGGCGAAAACCCGGAACCAGTTCATGTCTCAGTTGTCAGGGCTCCTGCGGATCGGGAGAAAAATTGACGAGGCCCTGATGGAGGAAATTGAAGAGATTTTGATCCAAGCAGATGTAGGTGTTGATACGACGTTGACGTTAATGGATAACGTGAGGGAGAGAGTAAAGGCAGAGGGATTGAGTGATTCTTCGGAGTTGGAATCGGTCATAAAATCAGAAATTCTGAATCTGCTTGGCGAGGATATGCCGCTACAGGTTAAAGATGAAAAACCGTATACAATTTTAGTTCTCGGTGTGAATGGTGCCGGAAAAACGACGACTATCGGTAAACTCGCGAATCGTTTTATCACCAACGGGCACCGTGTGCTTGTCGCTGCAGGTGATACGTTTCGTGCAGCAGCAGAAGACCAACTCGCGATCTGGTGTGAGCGGGCAGGTGCCGAGCTGATTCGTGGTGGAGAGAATGCTGACCCTGCCGCTGTCGTCTTCGATGCCGTTCACGCAGCGAAGCATCGCAATGCAGACGTACTCATTGTGGATACTGCCGGGAGGCTGCATACCAAAAAACCGCTGATGGATGAGTTAGCGAAAATCGGGCGTGTGATGGAGCGAGCACATGCTGGCGCACCGCATGAAGTACTTCTCATCGTTGATGGGACGGTGGGTCAGAACGCTTTAATGCAGGCGAAGACTTTCAACGGCGCGGTGCCGATTACCGGTGTCGCTGTTACGAAACTCGACGGGACAGCAAAAGGGGGGATTGTGATCGCAGTGAATGCGGAGATTGGCGCGCCGGTCAAACTCATCGGGATCGGTGAGAAACTTGACGATTTAAGGGATTTCGCGGGTGCAGATTTCGTTGAAGCACTCTTTGCAGCAGAAGAAACCGCGGAGACGTAGCCACCAACCTTGTTCCAAAAACTGGAAGGATGGAAAATTGGATGCGCCCTTCCATTTTATTAGATGTTATTGAATACTTTATACTTCAGCATGAAGCGGATGTGCCGCGCTGCATCTCTAATCGCATTAAGTTTTGATTCGCCGGCACGAGGATAGTAGTTGATAGGGATTTCAAGAATTTTTAAGTTTGCTTGCACCGCCTTGACGACCATTTCCGACGCGAACTCCATACCAGTTGTTTGTAATGCCATACGCGTGTATGCCTCCGCCGTGAATGAACGCATTCCGCAGTGTGAGTCGGAGATTGAGGTGCCGAAAAGCCAACGCAGAATACCAGATAGGATGGGGTTACCGATGTAGCGGCGCGCCCAAGGCATCGCATCAGGGTGCATTTTCCCTTTGAACCGATTTCCTATGACCAAATCATATCCTTCGTGCAAAGGTGTAATGAACCGCTCTAAGTCTGTAAAATCGTAGGTATCATCGGAATCGCCCATAATGAAATACTGTCCTTGTGCCGCGGCGAAACCCGCGAGATACGCCGCACCGTACCCGCGTAGGGGTTGGTGAACAACGCTCGCCCCGAACTGTCCAGCAATTGCAACAGAATCGTCTGTTGAACCGTTATCTGCGACTATCACTTCTCCCTGAATACCGAGTGCTTTTAGGGTATCCAATGCTTTCTGAATGCAGATGCCGAGTGTCTCTTGCTCGTTGAGACACGGCATCACAACAGAGATTTCTATCAGTTCATTTTTCATGGCTCGTCTCCCGTTGCGTTGTGAGATATTTTGCATCTTTCTCTATATCGGGCGGGTAGTGAATCCTCCAGACTTTGATAGAGCTGGTGTCATCTCCGTTTGTTGGGTAGATAGGCACAAAGATGTTGGACAGATCACCGAGGAAATAGAGGCGGATAGCAAGGCTCTGCCAACCGATGGTCGGAATATGATATGTCTGTTCAAGGGTTCCGTCATCATTGTAAGAGAGGATGACGCTGCCATAAGGATTTTCGTTGCTTGACGTTTTGTAGGTGACGCGCTTTCTGCCTTGGAAGGCGACATAAGGCAGCCTTATAGTGTTTCCATCTCTAAGATAGGCTGTTAAGAAATCCGGCGGTGATGTTATATCAGGTGCCTCAATGTACAGGAAAGGGGTACGTCCTATTCTTGAGAGACGTTTATCTGATAGCGAGATAAGCCGTGTGAACCCAAATCTTCTATCGCCGTTTTCATCGCTGCCGATATAGGAATAACGCCAGGCTTTTGAGGTGAGTCCGTATTCTGTGAGCATGAGATGTGTGGCACCGTGGGTTTTGAGGAAAGTGAGAGCTTCTCGTGCTGACTGTGCACAGTAGACGTGTCGGTAATAGAGGTGTATCCAGTGTGGAATGAAAGAATCCTGGTCGGTGATAGTTTTGACTCCGCCGAGAACATTGAGTCGGCTGCCGTAACTCCAATTGGCAGCGACAACAGCGTCTTGTGGGAGTGTGGTTTTCATCCATTGGAGTGTCTGTGCTATGCTGCCTATTCCGGGTGTTGGTTTTCGCCATTTTTCAGCGGCAGCAATAGCGCGGTTCGCATGCCCACCGATCGGATTCCAAAAGAGAATGGGTATTAGTACTACGATTGTAAAACAGGCAGCAACCCAACGGGACTTGCTGTCTGGGAGCAGGTTTTGGCTGATGGTTGTTGGCAAGTGCCAAAGGAGCCACGCGGTACCGTAAGCGAGAGGTATACCGATAAAGAAGTCGTAGCGTTTGCCGCCGCGCGCGAGGACTACCCACAAGAGAAACCATATGAGTGTGATGAGTGTGACACGTTCTGTCAAAAGTCTTTCCGCTGCTCTCCAACCGTTTTTATCTCCCTTACCAGGTGGACAGGGTGAGTCGGCGGCTTTTCCGAGACAGGTGATGGCAAGAGAGAGAGCAGTGAGCCCTAATGAAATAAAAAAGAACGTATCGCACACGTCCACGCCTGTCCATTCGCGGGTAGTTTCTTGGGAAGAGAGCATTTCTGTCCAGTGCCGAACTGGTTCTCCGAAGAAAGTTGTCCCTATCCATCTGCTAACGGGTTCCCGGAAAAAGGTTGTTCCGGCAAACAGGGAGAGCGCGAGTACCAGAGGAACTCCATTCCATTTCCAGAGGTAGAGGGTAGCAATTATCATACCGAGGCTGCCCAACATAAAGATGGTGCCGTATCTACCTGTCCAATAACCGAAATGCGGATCTGCGAGTTCTATCATGTCTTTCATCAGTCGGCTCTCCCGAAAGGCAAAGGCGGTTGTTTCAAAGGCGTGTTCATGGAGAAAGAAATAGCCGATACCCGCTGTAATGGCAAGGAGTGTTAACCCCCATGCAAGTTTACGTGCATGCGGACGCAGCGGTTCATAGAAATGAAGAAGCAGGTATCTCACACCCCGTAGTGCAAAAACGACGAGGGGTGGTGTAAGCATGAGTGCTGACAGATGTGTAGAGAAGCCGTATCCGCTGCGGTAGGCAGGACTGATGAGGTAGAGCCACGGCACGAACATGAGTATCCAGAGGAGATACGCTTTGAGGTGTTGTTCTATCTCTGTAGTGCAGAACTTCCATATCTCTATGGACAGGATGATTAAGAGAAAAAAGCCGAAGCCTTCCCAGGAGAGTCCGCCCAAGAAGACAGTAAACCCGGCGAAGGCGGTTGCGAGATACCTGCCCCATCCGGGTTTTATCTGCTCTTTCCAGAGGTAACTCGTGACAGCAAGTACCCCGAAGAGCCAGCACCATGCATCTCTGTCTCCAAAACCGACCGCGCTCCGCTCAACACTGCCTGGCAGCGTTGCCAAGAGCACACCGACGATAGCAGCGAAGAAAATACCGTAGCAACGGGTGAGAAAGAGAAGCAACACCCCGAGTCCGAGTGTAAAACAGAGCACCGGCGCGTAAAGTTGGATGTGATAGAGAGACAGCCCCGGAAACGCTTTATGGGTGTAGGCGAGGGCGTAGGCGTAAAGCGGAAGCAGCTGCCCGTTATCTCTGCCGAGGGGTAGCCAGCGGTGCATATCGCGTGGCGGTAAGTGCCCCTGCTCGGCGATAATGTTTGCCTGCCAGTGGTAGAGATAGGCATCGTTTTCGGTGAACTGTCCATCAGGGAGGCGTTCTACACCTTGAATGCGGACCCAGAACGCGAGCCACAGGATGCAGAGAAGCAGAGTCCCGACTACGGTTTTCCGAAGATAAAGAGGTGATTGCATCCGAGTTCCCACCGCTCCTGTTTCAATAGTGTCCACCGATTGAAAATCCCCGGGAGTTGTTCCGGATCAAAACCGTGATGCTCCTCTAAGGAGAGGCCCTTAATGATCCGCAGAGCCTTGAGGATGTCCAGAATTTTGTCAACGCGCGGGTGTGGGGCAGTGATAATCACGCGTCCGTCGGGTTTTAAGGAATCCCAACAGGCATTAGCGACCTTATAGAGTTCGGGCTCCGGGATATGCTCAATGACCGCTAACATCGTAATGACATCAAACATATCTCCACTCACAACAAAATCCCGTGGAAAGTATCCCGGCACGAGGCGGCAGGTTTCCCCGAGTTGCACGGCGTGCGTCAAAATCGGATCAATGCCCACTCCAGATTGGATATGTCCGTTGAGGTAGCGTAAAAACGTACCGTCGCCCGCGCCGACATCCAAGAGGCAAGCACCTTTCGAGATATGCGGCTTCACCTTTGCAAAGCGCAGCGATTCAAGGACGCGATCCAGCGTTTTTTTCGGAACTCGCGGGAGTCTGTGGCATTGAGTCGTGGGGTCCTGTTCTTGTCTGCTGTACAGTCTGTTGATGTTCCTGTGCCTCGCGCGTTTTTCGTGCCTTTTGCAGCCTGATTCGGAGAGCTCTTAGCCGTTCTGCACAACAACTGCAGTTTTTCTTCTTCACGCTGGGCTGCTTTGTAGAAACTGACTTGACTGTTGGCCCCGATACTTGTTGCTTTGGCATGTGCATCGGGCGCGCATTGATCGCGTAACCAATGAAACATGTGAGGATACCAATGATTGCGATCATATAGTAATGCCGTATAGTAAAATGTGTGACTTTCATTGCAGCTCCTTTAACTCCGATGAACTATATCCAGTATACCCACCATCAATAAACATCTCCAATGTTAGCTGCCAAACTTGTTTTATAAGCTCTGGATTATCGTCACCTTGGGCAGCTTTTTCAAGTTCGATTCTCATCTGCCTGAAAGTAATGCGTTGTTCTTCTGGGGACATCGAATTGAGGTAATGTACCATCTGTGGCAAGGCTTCCTTCAGCATCCTATCGCCTCGCGCTAAAGAGGCTTCGGCTTCGGTTTGGATCTCGACTATCTCTTTGAATAATGCTTCAATCTCTGCGGTTTCATCAACTACCTCTTCAGAAATATAATTATGTTGCTCATTCTCTTGTTCCAGTGGGATTACATCGCTTTCGTTTGACACAGCATTTTGACGACGGGCCCTGGTGCCCGTGGAGTCAAGATTTGAAGGAACCTCCCTATCTTCCATCGCTGTAGGTGTCTGCCTTTGTGCCAGTGTTTTATCCCTGTCTGTGGCAATATCGGGTACAGGCTGTTCATCTATTGTTGTATCCATTGTTTTCAATGGCGCGGCTTTATACGTCTTCACGGGTTCCGCCTTAAGGTTTTCCTGAATGGGGCGTAGATGTCCGTAATACACGATTGCCCCCAGAAACGTCACCAACATTGTGGTGACAGTCATCGGATTTTTTAAGCCTTTTTGGCTGCGAATGCTGATGAGAAGCCCGGCACCAAGGAGCATAACGAGACAGTACGGGATATATGTCATTTGTCGGTTTCCTCTTGTATCTGATAGTAGAAGTCTTTAGGTACTTTGTACCCATACTTAGCCAAAAAATCCAATCGACGGTTCCACTTTTTCTTGCTTTTTTTCGTCAAAGAAGGGAGTTTAATTGTTCTCTCCAAAAGCGCACGCTGCTCTTTTGGAGGCAGCGTGTTAAGATGGTTAGCAAAGGCACTATAACTCTTTTCAAGGAAGCGTTCAGTTGCAGTTGTTTTGGGTTTTTTTGTCATAGCTAGCGAACCTGTTTCTAGCTGTTCCAGAATTTTTGCCTTGTTGAAGTGGGATATCGGAGGCATTGCTTCATGCACTTTTACTAAGAGCTCATTGAGTTCTTTTACGGACAATGTGTCAAAGATATCCATAGTGGAATTAATCCGTTTCTCTAAGCGCGCACGTTGTTCTTTTGGACTCAACGTGTTGAGATAGTTCCGAAAGGCTTGATTCCGCGCTTTTAGAGACTGTTGAATCTCTTTGTTGTCTTTCCTAGAGGTGAGTGGTGCTGTCTCCGTTTTCTCCAAGATCTTCACGCAGTTGAGCGGCATTGCTTCATTGAAAGAAAAGGATGTGGAATTAATCAGTTTTTCTAAAAACAGACGTTGTTCTTTCGGGGCGCGTATATAGAGAAAACCGGTAGCGGCGTAACTCACTTTATCCAAGAGGACAAGTTGACCTTTTAGAGACAGGATGTCAAGATAATTTACAAAACGTTGCTTGCTCGCTTCATGCAACTCTTTACGAATCAACTCAATCTCTTCGTTGTCTGTCGCAATGGTGAATGGCACTGTCTCTTTCTTACTTGTCTGTGCGTGGATGTGTGCATCAGGGAGAAGCCGTTCAACTGTATTTTTCTTCAGGTATTTCTGAGAGGGGGACAAAAACTCGTAATACCCGATTGCTCCCAGAAACATCGTAAAAATGGCAATGAAAGGTATCAGGTTTTTAGCACCTTTTTTCACAGATGTATCGTTTTTCATGCTCACCTCCAAGACAATCTTGCGTAAGGTATTATACAAAGTCCACGCTGCAATTAATCTCTATTGTAGTGACTTTGCCACATAACTTACGCAAGATTAAACTTGAGTAGTTCCTCCTCTGGTGAAGAACAGACTATGCGATTTTTGTCATGTTACGCATTACTGTCACATCCTCCGCTGTCACATCCTCCACTGTCACTCAGATTACCGATACATTCAAGGTAAGCCTCCAGAGCACTAGAAAAGTTCCTTGAGGCAATTTCTAACTTGGTACGGTAATAAAGAACGGCAGCCCAATAGTATGCTTTCTTCCACAATGGAGCCGCTTCCCACTCCGCTACGGCAGCATCATAATCTGCCTGTGCATCCTCTAATGTTTCTGTAGCATCCATAAGATCTGAAAATTTGCTAAGGCAACCATCTGCAGAAACAATGCTGGAAGCAATTAGGAACAGCATTGCACCGAACACAATAAAGGCAATCACGCTGAGCAAATTCGTGTTGAAATTCGGCAGCTGAATGGACTTAAAACCCTTCGTTAATGTACTTGTCAATGTACTTGTCAATTTTATTTCTCCTTTCCGATATCCCTAAAGAGAAATCGGGAGTGAATAGAAGAGAAAACGCACTTGGCACCCATCAACCGAAACACGTCCCTCCAGGTTCCCTGAAGTTCGTACTTACGTCGAGGTTTCTGTGTCACACGTGCTATTTTCTCTCCTCATTTGCAGGAGATACGGTTCATAATAACATGTCTCCTGTATTCATGTCAACTATAGTCATACGCGCATTTCGGTGGCGCGCCACCACTCCAAGCGAACTACCACGGACACTTCTCTGTGGCAGTGGAGATATACACATCTCCTACCTGGAATTGAATTCTCAATGGGTTCGATTAGAAATCCGCGCGATCTTCTGTCCTCGCGCCGCTTTTTCAGAGCATTAACCATCTCTTTTTTCCATCCTTCTATCCTTCCCCTTTCCGATTGAGAGATTTGGTACAGCATTGGATGTGTACCTATCTTCCATCCATTGTGTGAAATGTGAAAATAGTACCTGGGGTCTCTGCTGTGTGCATGGTAGAACAGAAAGGCAGCAAAATAGAAACACCCTCTGAGCAACCACGCGGTGTAGTATGCCGAGGGGGTTTGTTGATTTGTATGGAAAGGGAAATACTTGTGTAAATTGTCCGGCGTTTCGTGGAAAGGCGCACCGGAAGCAGTGTGAATATACTTAACGTTTGTGTGTATGGGGGGGGGTAATGCTTGGTAGTTTCATAAGAGATAACGGTACGTCAACACGCGGGAAACACAAGGTGATTACCACTTAGCTTGGTGCGGTGCAAACTGGATTATTCGTATTGGATCGTCGATTCATCGTTATCTTTACCCCTTACTTCACTCACGACGGAAAAGTACAGTCCGACGCGAGACATATTCGCCATTGACATGTAAAATTGCCCTTTTAGAAGGGTGCTATTTTAAGTATACACCCGCCAAAAAGATTTGTCAAATTAAATTTGAAAAACCTAATTTTGAGAATGGAAGGTTGGGATATCAGTCATCTTCCACCGTTTCACATCTCGGTCCTTAATATCACAGACTGGAAGGCTGGAAGAGGAGGAAGTTCTTTACCACCTTTCCATCCATTCCAGCCTTCCATCCTAATTTTTAAAAGTCTGATTCTTGTAGGTAGGGACGTAGATGTTTACGGAGATTACGATGTGCGTGTAGCAGATGCGCCTTGACTGTGCCGTCAGATCTACCAACGACTGCCGCAATATCTTTAAGCGAGAGTCCATCCCAATGTCGCAAAATGAAGATTTGCCGTTGCTTTGGTGGGAGTCGGCGGATGGCTTTCCGAATGTGGGCTCTCAATTCCTTATTCTCAACCGATTTCGCTGGTGACTCTGAACGAGGGTCAGGGATATTTGCCATCGGCAATTCCTCTGATTCGCCGTATCCGTACTGGAGTACTTCGGATCTCGCCTTTTTCCTTAAGAAATCGATACAGAGGTTGACCGTGATGCGATAAAGCCAGCTATAAAACTGGCACTGGCTCTTAAAATCGCCTAATCCTTGGTAAGCGCGTATGAATACGTCTTGCGTGAGGTCCAAGGCATCTTCCCGGTTTGAGATAAAGCGTTGTACCAAGCGGTAAGTGCGTTTCTGGTAACGGGTAAAGAGCGTGTCAAACGCGGCGGTATCGCCTTGTTGAAATCGCTCAATCAATTCGGTATCATCAGAACACTCTGGAGGAAGGCTTTCAGGGCTTTGGGACTGCATGTTCTCCTCTTAAACGTCATCGGCCGGAAAAGTGGTTTCTGGCTCTTTTGGAAAACAAAAACTAGAAACTCTGGTGGCCATTGACAGAATAGTAGTCACTGATTCGTTTGTTTGTAGACACTGCAAAACCAACGTTTATATCTTTGGCTATCTTGAACCATCTGTTGTAGAAGTATTGATTCTTCGTCGTCTTCAGCATGTGGAGCACTCTCAAGTAAGGCAACTAATTCCTCATAGACGACGTTGTCTTCATGGGCGAGTGCTGAGAGTAGCACCTCCATATCTTCACCACGGCCGAGTAGACTCAACAGTTGGTTCATATGACGAATTTCCTCGGAGGCGGCTTGGTTCAAGTACGCCGTGAGCTCATGTTCATTCTGCTTTTCTGCGATTTGCGCGAGAATCAATCGCATCCCGACAAGTTTCAGTTTTGCCTGGGCGAGTTCGTCCAAGTCAGATTCAAACCGTTTTTGGAGATGATCCGCATCGCGGGGGTGTAACTGCGCAAAACTTGGCCACACCGGCTTCGCCATCACCTGTTTCAACCGTTTCAGGCTTTCAATCAGGCTTTCACGTTCTTGCGTGGATAGCTGCCCAAAAGTGCTTTGCCAAAAATCTGCCGCGTGTTCTACACCCTTGCGGAAAAGTTCTTCAGACTGCGGCGCGAGTTTAATCCGAGCGCGTCTCCGGTCTTTATCACATTTACGACGGATTACCCAACCATGTCGTTCCAGACGACTCACTAAGCCAGATGTTGTGTTATGGGCGAGACCCAAGTGCTCACCGAGTTCACTCACTGACATACCAGCATCACGACCATACCAATGGAGGTGTTGTAGGGCGTTAAACTGGACAATCGTCAGGCGATTCGGGACAACTTCTTGAATAAACCTGGATCTGACAGCCGCTTGCGCATGACGCATCACACGCATTACGACATCAATCTCATTATGGAATTCCTGATTTTTAGACATGTTGGGTATTGTAAAGTGCAGGTTAATAGTAAGTATAAATGCTAACTATTAAGCCAATATTGAAATGAGCAAGTCGAAAAAACTTGCGGCAAGAAAACAATAGACATTATCATGATTTAATCGACCCGTATAGGATAAGCTCAAGGTCTGAAGTTGAATATGAAGTTGTGTAGTTCACAGTTTTACAATGACCGCGTGGGTCCGAAATTTCATAGTATTCATAGTAAGGTTTAGAAAATCGTGGGAACGGAACCGCCGAGAAGTTAGATACAGTCTGGGTTTCCAGCCCTTTAGCGGCTGCGGTATTTTTTTTCATAACTATGAAATTGTATTTTTGAAGATTCCAAAACACCCGTTGAAAACCCAGTCGTGCCATAGGTTTTGATG
>JAKZUG010000210.1:0-6699 GCA_047516705.1 Candidatus Poribacteria bacterium
ACGTGAATGCCAGAGTCGCCTGTCGAACAGAACAGCGGTTCCCGGCGCAACACAGACCGGCATCGCATCGTCTGGGACATCATCTGCTGTTGCTTCGCGCGGGTCACGGCTAATCTCAGGTTCTGGGACAGACATATCTGACTTTAGATGGCTACCCGGGCGGATATAGAAGTTACCGCGTCCGGGTTCAGAGACATCTGTGAGGAAATACGCCACTTTCAAGGATAGACGTGGCTGTGGATGCATTTCCATTTCAATGTTGACGCGCCCGCTATCTTGGTGCCATTCCAACCACCCTTCGCCTTCTTCAGCATCTGGTGGAGTTGGCGGTTTGACGTGCATGTGCGCGTGGTATAAGTAGATATTCCATCCCAAGATTCCCCAGACTTTAGGTAACGTCGTCGGCAAGTCAATGAGATTTAAGAGTGCGTCGTCGGCACCTAAGAAATCCGACCAGCCCCAGTGTGAGCCGGGTTTTGCTCTGCCTGTGGCGAGTGCTTTATTGTACAAGGTGTCTACGGTGTATGTGAGTTGCTCCCGCATCTCTGTAGAGAGCGCGTTGGGGATATACAGATAGCCTTGTTCTTCAAAGTGGATGCGTTCTTCTTCTGTGATTAAGTGAGCGAGATACTTCTCGGGCGTTGCTTGCAAGCCCATATTAAGAGTTTCGTTCATGGTAAATTCTCCTTAATTGCACAGTTGCCTGTCTTTTGATAAATAGGCGCGCCTGTACAAACACGGGACGGATTACCGGACAAACTCATCAAGGAATTCACGTGAACGGCGCAAACCATCGGATTCTGCTTCCCACGTGCGCCAATAGCGGTAATCTTCGAGTTCCACGCTGACGATGCCATCAAAACCTTCATCTTCTAAGCGTTGCACCACTCGCAGCCAATCCACAATGCCGTCACCCGGAATGGTATAACGCCACCAATCTTCACCGAAACCGCGAGCACTTTGGAAACTCGGTCCCAAATTACCGTGCAGATAGAGTGCCTCTTCATCAAAAGCAGTATCTTTCCCGTGAACGTGTTTGACGTAGGGTGCGAATTCATTCAGGGCGCGTAAATAGTCAATGCCGATTCTGATGAGGTGCGACGGATCGTAGTTGAGTCCTAAACCCGGAGATGAACATGCCGCGAACATCGCACGCCACATCTCAGGTGTGCAACCGAGAGCAGGATAATCGGGACCGGAACCCGGCCATCCCTCCACTGCAATGGTTACGCCTTTAGAGGCGGCAAATTCGGCGATAGGTGGGATAGTCTCTTTCCAAATATCAAAGTTTTTTGCCCTGCCGAGGCTGGCATCTTCCGGTACAAAGACGCAGAACATAATATGAACGTCGTTATCAGCGGCGGCTTCGATGGCGGCTTGTGCTGCAGAAGCACCCGCTTTCTGTTTAGATTTTTTGGTGCTAAGTAGGTCTCTGGTGCCGGGGAGATCCGCAGTGCCGATAGCAAGACCGGCATCTCTCGCCGTTTGGACAATTTCGGGGGTGACTGCTCCAATATCAACGGCATCAAACCCGTCATCTACACACCACTTGCAGAAATCTGCAAAGGGCAATTGACGGGCTGTGCCGGGAATACGTAATCCAATCTTCATAGTGTCTCCTCTAATATGTTATTGGTTATCAGTTCTCGGTGCATATCCCTTCCAAGTGAAATCAGACTTTCAAACAGATATTTGGGACATCTAATGCCTCTTGTAACTGATAACCGACTACTGAAAACTGAAAACTACTAATATCCCATCAAACCGCAGCATCGACGACATACGGGCATAGGACCGTCGTTACTTATGGACTGTCGAAATTTCGTTGCCTTCTGGTTATTCCACATGTCAACAACTTTGTCCGTTTTGATATTGCCGATGATGTAGTCGTGGTAATCGCGGCAGAGACTAACGTCGCCATTGCTATCGATCTCCATTGTCATGTAGATACTGACACATTGGTTGTACCCAAAGGTTTCCTCATGATCGGTGTAATAGCGTTGGACTTCGCCTTTTGTATTTAGCCTTGGCATCATGATGGGCGGGCAGCGCCGTTGTTCATTGGAGAGATTCTCCATCTCTTCAAAGCGATCTAAGATTACGCCGTGGTCAAAGTCTTTCCACGTCCCTATCCAACCGTAGTGCGTTTGCGGTTTGAACCCGAAGCGTTTTTCAAATTCTTCCGTGTGCTCCTGCGCGGCTTCGGAATCTATCCACCACGTCAGATAGAAGATTTGCGCATCTGCGTATTGACTCGTGAACTTGTACAGATCAACGACAACATCAATATTATACATTGTGACGCAGCTCAGTGGGACGATATAGGGAAATGCGATGTTCCTTTTTTCCTTTTCTGCGCTCAGCGTTTCTAAAGCGGCTTTGACATCCTTGAAGTTGTCATATTTGTCAGATACACCGGGGCGCTGCGTGTTGTGGATTTCCTCATTCGGTCCATCAATGCTCAGGTAGATAATTTTGCAGGTTTCCAAAATATCGTCAGCGTATCTTGCGATGTTAGTCGCATTGCTAACGAGCGATATAGGCATTCCCCGTTCTTTGATGTAGTGCATCAATTCGATAATTCCCGGGTAAAGCATCGGTTCGCCGCCCCAGATGTACCACACCGGCGACCAGCCTTTATCGGCAATTTGATCTACGAGGTTCTTATAAACTTCAACGGGAACTTCGCGTTGTTTGAGTTCTTTGAGGGAGTACTCATGGAGGTAACCGTTGTCGCCCCATTGTCCACAAGAGTGGCAACGGAGATTACACATATCGGTAATGCGGAGGCTTACCAATTCGATAGCATCGCCTTTGCCGTGTTTTGCGCCGAGCGGATGTCGCCAATTAAAACTCTCTTTAGCGAGTTGGTAACGCATGAACTTGCGCGAAGTCCCCCAGTCCTCCGACATAGCGGTGGCGAGTTCATTGACAAGAAATCTTGATGAGATTCGACTTCGTAGTGCCATCTCTTCTCCTTTATTAGTTATCAGTTATCGGTTGTCAGTTATCAGTTAAGAGGTTTCCCTGACAATTTACCGATCACTTGTGTCCATCAAAAAATGCTGAATTGCTCTAAACCAAACTCTTAACTGATAACAGATATTACTTAAGCTGTATGATTTAGGATTCGTCTTCTGGTTTTACCAGTGTGAGTGCAGCGGAATTCATGCAGTAACGCTTGCCTGTTGGCGGTGGTCCGTCATTGAAAACGTGCCCGAGATGTGCGTCACACTGACTACAGACGACTTCGGTGCGAGGCATAAAAAATATGCTACGATCCGATTTTGCCTCAATAGATTCGGGGGAGATAGATTCCCAGAAACTGGGCCATCCTGTTCCTGAATCAAACTTGGTTTCGGAGCTAAAGAGCGGGCTCTCGCAACAGATACAGTGGTAGGTCCCCTGCTCTTTACAATCGTGGTATTCCCCCGTAAAGGCGCGTTCTGTCCCTTTCTTCCGAGTCACTTTAAATTCTTCTGGTGTGAGTTGTTCTTTCCACTCTTTTTCTGACTTGATAACTTTTTCGCCACTCATTTTTCACTCCTCTCGAGAATATAACAGTAATCTTGCTGTTAAAAAGCCCTTCATGAGTACTATGCCATATTTTTAGAAAAAAATCAAGAATGTTTGAAATGTTGTGCGCGACCATTTCTCAAACGTTGTCTTCCTGTTTTCGCTTTACCGTGCCTAAAACCCGACACTTTGTCGCCGACAGAATTTCATATCGCACCCCACCCCAGGTAATTTTGCGTTGGAATACGGAATATACAGCGTTGATGCCCGCAAGGAGGAATGAAACTGATGTAGCGTAGGAGGTAACTCCAATTGTCTCCCGCATCTTCGGCATGTCTTGGAGCCAGCGCGGTAGGTTTTTGGAGTAGAGCCGATAGCTGAGTGCTTCCAGAAAAGGGATAAGGGCGATAAGCAGCAATTCTCTTCTGTGAAATAGAAATGGGATGGATCCGAAAACGAAGATACCTTTCGGCAGAAACGTAATGAGGCTTGTGACCCATTGCCGCCAAAGTCCCATGTGAAATGTCATAATCATCTGGCGATTCGTAAATTCAGTGATTTGGTTCCATGTACGATTGGCAGTATGCGTAATCGCTACGCAATCTGGGACAAAATGCACCTTGTGTTTAACGTCTCGCATTGCAAGCGTCGTATTGAGATCTTCGATTGTCGCTTGGTCCCAGCGTTGAAGGATTTGGGCTTTTTCAAGCATCTCACGGCGGAAGGCGTTGGATCCACCCCATACCATTGTGAGCGGATGATCGCCTTGTGCACTCATCTGAAAGTTTACCCAGATGGCTTCCACAAGAGATGCGATATTCCATGTTTGTGGAAAATAAAACCGTCCACCGACAGTTGTCCCTATCTCCGATTCTTGGAGTGGGTTTACAAGGAGTGTTAACCAATCCTCTCGGATAGCGACATCGGCATCCACAAACGCTATGACTTCAATATCATCTGGAAGTGTTTCTATTGCTGTCAGGAGATTCTGCACTTTTTGCGAGCGAGGGAGATTGTTTTCAACAATGTTCGGTGCTAATAGCACATGGACATTCGGATGTGATTCAGCAATTTTACAGAGGTGTGGATAAGAGACATCGTGTCCCGAATCCGATTTTTGGTGTGTGACGAAGAAAACTTCATACGCTCCGGCGTAGTCTTGATGCAAAAGTCCTTTGGTGTGTTCTTCTGTGTCAGCATCCCATCCGTAATGAGGTGCGATAACTGCCGCCTTTGGTGTATAGTCCGGTCGTCTCGCGTTGCGTTCGCGCCGCGCGTAGAAAAAAGATCGGCTAATGATGAGGAGTTCAACAATAAAGAAAAAATAAGCAGTTGCGATAATATACGTCTGCATAGCGTTCAACTCTTACTCTTCTGAAGTACGGATCAGTTCAAGTTTTGTTTTCAGTTTTGGAATGAGTTCTGCATTGAGCAGAAAAATTAAATTCGGTTCATGTTGAAGCCGCGCGTAGAAACTCCCGGATGCATTTGACTTGCCAACTTGCAAGGTATATACTTTCTGATTCCGCAGCTCGACGGTCAGCTGCACATTCGGTTTGTCGAAACCTGTGGCAGTATCAGTAGGTGTAAATTGGCTCCCTACGAATGCGTCTGCCATCAAATCATCAAGTTCGTAGATGATGGCGTTCACTTCAGCGTTGTTTGCATCCTCTCGTATCGGTGCGGTTAGCCGCCAGTTCGTCCCAAGACGCTGGCATGTGAAAGGTGCTTCTCCAGACAAGGTCGAGGTTAACCGAATTGCGTCGTCAATATGGAAGTTGAGGACCTGTTTATCACGTAACCATGCTCTGCCTTGGGCAATCTTATCGATTAAGGTGCGTTTGACGCGGCTGACTTGGGTAGACTGCTCAGCTTTAACATAGACAGTTCCGTCCTGCGTATAGTCTCCGATGCGTAGGACGGCTGGATCTTCTTCACCGCGTTGCGTGAACGCAACTTGGATTGGCGGTGATGCTAACCCGTACGATGCAAGGCTTTCGGTAGAATCGTCAACAAATGCAGCAGCTTCGAGGGAATCTACACCGAAAAGTAGATCGTCCACCGCCTTCGCGTCTGCTTTTATTTTGCCTGTCGGCGTTTCCAATTCCCATGTGTTATCAAAGTTTTTCGTGCAAACAGTTGTCTCTTTATCTTGTTTGATTTCAATGCGAATTGTATCGGTGCGTTGAAAGTCAATGACCCGTTTATCGCGCAGATCAAAGACAGATTTGTTGAGAAGATGATAGATGTCTTCATTGACCGTGTAGACGGCATCTTGATAAACAGCAGCCTTGACATAGACGCTTCCTTGTGTGCCGTTCTCAGACGGTACTGAGGAACCGATGTCAAGCACGTAGGTGTTACCTCCATCTATGAGTTTCACCTGAATACGTGGATCATCTAAACCGGACTTTTCTAACTGTGCGAGGACATTGATGTCTGCACCATCTGCTTCAAAGGATGACACTTTCAGCGAACGCAATTCCGAAAGAAGGGTCTCAATTTCTTGGGCATCTGCTTTTGCTTCGATTGGATGTCCGACGTGCCATGTCCCGTCTCGTTTTTCACAATTAATCGTGCTTGATCGGGAGGTAGAGCCCCCATCCCTCTGTTTAAACCGAATGTCAGAAACTGTTTCCGGTTCAAACTTAATAACTGACCGGTCGCGAAGGTCTGTTGGAGATTTCGTCAGATCATCAAGTGCACTGGATTCAATTAGAAAGATATGTGCTTCCGACTTTTCTTTGACATAGACAGAAAAGTTAATCGCCTTTTTGCCGATAAAGAAGGTTACCGCTGGTGAAGTTTCATCTGCTGTCCAAAGCGAGAGCGTTATACTCGATGTATCCAGTCCATACTGTGCTAACTCTGTTACTTCAAGGGTTTGCTTGACGCGTTTGTTGAGGATGTCGTCTAACATTTGGCTGACTTTCTCGCTGTCTGCATCCGCCTGAAATGGAGAGGTGAGTCGCCAGTTACCCGTTGTGTCTTTTACCAATTTCAGGTTTTGATATGCCACATCTGCGAACGCAATTTCCACCTGTTGAACCGTATCGCGTGCCACTCCGTAGACCTGATGAATCGGTGGTTTTTCGTTGGCAGTCGTCTTATCGGACGGTTCCTGAAAAAACAAGTAGTATGCACCTCCAATGCCTGCGAGGAGCACAATGATGATAAGCGTTG
>JAKZUG010000211.1:0-3605 GCA_047516705.1 Candidatus Poribacteria bacterium
TAATAACGGTTGTCTCTTTTCTGAAAGGTTTATGCTTTTCATAACCACAAAGTATAACACAGTTTTAAAATATTGCGTAAGTCCTACTCCATATATTGCGTGGGCTTGATTCTGAGACGATAGACCTTATCTATCTGGATCCGCCTTTCAACTCTAATAAGACATACGAAGCACCGATTGGTAGTGCGGCGGCGGGTGCTGCGTTCAAAGATTCATGGACGTTGCGCGATTTATCGGCTGTCATGGTCATTTGCTGATTCATAGGCAGATACGATGTCAGACAACCGTCTCAACGGACTATACAGCGAGTTGATGTGAAAACTTGCATGTCCTGAAAAGTTTTCTCTCTGTGCTTTCCAGCCCCCGCCATCACGTTCGGCATTTCGGATAAGTGCAACCCGCTCATAATCGTCGAAAGAGCGATCACACTTGGGGCAGTGCAAGCGTGCCGTTCGCGGTTTTCCTTTTTCCCACCGTACTGTCTGCTCGCTCCACTCAATGAGATGTTCGTTTCCGCAGCTTGGGCAGACGACGAAGAATTTCCGAAAAAACTATCATTGTTGCAGCTGACGAGCAATCAGGGTCGTCAGCAACCGCAAACCGCGCTATTAAGCAGGGACGCGAGGTTATTGTCACGCCACATGTCAATACGAAAATTGAGGGTGCAACGATCGTAAAAACTCTTGGGGAACTGAAAAACGCACTCGGTATCGCTCGCTAAGGTTTGAGAAAATAAACAAGCAAGAATAATATCTTACCGTCCACAACTCCCTTGAAATACCTTCACCCGCCCGATTGTCATCTTAAGGAGTCAGACATCACCTTTTTTGTAGTTGACATACGAGAATAAATATGATTTACTATTTCCACAAGGAGACACCCCATGAAAACGGTTCTTGCCCTCTCAATACTCTTTTCTGCAATCGCGTTGCGAGTTCGTGTCGAGTTAACGAAGACGGATTTGGAGAATATCCGTCAGATATTTCAAGAGGAATGGGAAAAACCCATCATAGATCATATAGACACGAGTTTTGGTGAGATAGATGCAAGTTTTGATAGCATCAATCAGGATTTAGAAAGGATTCAAATTATGCTTTGGATTGCTACGGTTCTGGTGGTGGCGGCGGGTATTGTTTATTGGTGGTATGCCTTGAAATTGTGGCGTTGGCGGTAGAACCGTGCTTTATGTCTGCACAATCGGGTATGCATAACTCTCGCGACGCTGGACAATCGCGAGTTGTGAAAAATTACCCGAGACACGTCCGTTGCATTCCGCTAATCCGGAGGGACCCAATGAAAGGCACAAGACCATTAATCCGCCGGATGTCCAGGTGCTTCGACGGCACTTTCAAAATCCGCAATCGTGGGCTCTTATGCTCGGTGTCTCCACCGGTGGACGCATCACCGATCTGCTCAGCCTACAGATCGGTGATGTTTATCAGAACGGCACTTTGCATGGAATAAAGAGTGTGAAACTCGCTCGCGAGTGCTAAAGGACTGGATCTGGTAAATTCAAATATGTATATAAAAACTGAAGATGGCAAAGCTGTAGACTTTAGTGAGTCCCAAGATCTTCACGTGAAGCCCGTTGAGGGAGGCATCATCGTGGATGCTTTTTGCATTATTTAGACCACAGTGAAGAACTTTGCATTGCCGTATATGACACTGTCCGCGCAGCCAATCGGGCTCTTGAGTCATTTGAGAGAGTTGAGAAAGGCGGCGGATGGAATGCTATTGAGAACGCAATTGGCTTTCGTAAAGAGAAAGAGAAATATAGGGCTAAATTTTTAGGGGGGTTTTAGTGCATGAGAAAACTATTTGTTTATTCCGTAATTGTTTTTACGATGATTGTTTATACTTCACACGCCGATATAACCTCGGATCTACAAGCCTATCCGAGTAGCGAATACCTCGTTGGTGTGTCGGAAGGACCAGGAACCGTTGAGACTCTCATGGATCGAGCAGAAGCTCAGTTGTCCAAGAAAATTTTCGACAAAGTCAGGTATGTTATCAATGAGAACGCAGAGGATTGGCTCGTATCCAATCGTGTACGTGAACACTACGGCATGGTGATCCAGAGTTCGGTAAGATCTAAACTCAAAGAGATTCGGGAATATTACCCTTCCACGGCACCAGATGCCTATGTTATTGTCTATGTTAAGCGTGATAAACTCAAGCAGATTTATACCGACGAAGCTGCGGATTTACGCCAAGAAATTAATGACATCCTTCATAAAGCACAGGTCATAGAAGAGGCCGGGGATTTATCAGATGCAGCCAAGATCTATCTGAGCGCGTACCGATTGTATGAAGCGTTAAAAGAAGCAGAACTCATTCAACTCGGGGCAGCATACACAACGCCTCCTGGGGCATTTGCTGAATTGGCGGACACCGCAGGAGGCGTTGCCAAAGCAGAGTTGATGATGTTCCATGGAGAAGTGATTGCAAAAGTCGCGAAAATCGCACCCCAAACCATCATTGGTATCAATAATGTTGCACGTATTACTGCCTATCAATTCCAGCAGCAAAACAACGACTGGGGAACTAAAGTGAAGACAGAGGAACTTACCTATGACAGTTTCAATGTGGTAAGCCCTTCTTCAACGGCTTTTTTGCAGGCTCTTACGGATGAGTTAGGTTGGCATCGCTTTCCTCCGATGCGAGGATTCCAACCACTTCGCGAGAAACATGCGGTTCAGTCCCAAGACGTGCCCTTGCAATTTTTCGGCGGATATTGGGCGGATGGCGACAAAATTACGCTCCGCACCACGCTACGCGATATTACGACAGGTGAATTTAGGGCATCGGCTGTCGTACAATTTAGTGAGAATCAACGCCGAGACAAGGACATCTCACTTAAACCTGGCAATCTTGAACAATTCGACCAAGATTGGAAACTTTTTAATCCACTTGAGGAAACACTAATTGAAGAAGTACCACAGGTTGAAAAGGCACCGCAAACAGCAGAAATTTCACCTACAGAAGTTTCGCCTGAAGAGTCCCTTGTCAATCCGAAAGTTTTTGCCGATAACGGATTAACTGTTGAAATCGCGACGGATAGGGGCACAGGGCCGGTGGTTTATTCCGAAGGTGAAACCATGACAGTCTTCGCACGTGCGGACCAAGAAGTTTATATCCGTTTAATCTATATCCTTGCCGATGGAAAGCGGACTCTGCTGTTAGACAACTATCACGTTAGTCCCGAAATGGCCAATCAAAGTTTAGAGATCGGAAAGTTTGTATGTACACCGCCATTTGGCGCGGAGCAGTTGCATGTTTATGCCAAGCAAGAACCGTTCCCCGATTTGGCACCGGGGCAAACGTATGAGGAGGGTGGGTACGTCTACCTAACGCCAACACGCGGATTTCAACCTTTCAAACCGAATCCTGAAGGGACCGCACATATCTCTATTACCACTCTACCGAAGTAAGGCTTACATCTATAAAAGTGAAACCCCTATGATATGTGACGTTTTGCCATACCCCTTGGCGCGCTCTAAAGCTCTGAAAGTAGAATATTTATGGTATCTATGAGAAAAATATCTTTATTTTTTAGTTTCCTTTGTGTTGCGATCATATTTATCGCCTCTACCGAGTTGTTTTCA
>JAKZUG010000212.1:0-4387 GCA_047516705.1 Candidatus Poribacteria bacterium
GCGAACGGTTGAAATATATTCGGCTCGCTATGACGGACGGATTCGGTTCGGAGGAAGGCGATTCTAAGGAGTCGTGGCTGCTTCATCTCAAGCAGCTTGAGGACTCACTTACGCTTAGACGGAATACTATACGACAGGCAATTAAGGAAACCGCAGAAGATATTCAGAAAGAGGAAAATGCATGATACCAAGATTCACGTTTCCTAATATAACTAAGCTTTGGACAATTTTCAGTATTTGTTTTAGAGATGCGGTATCTCCTTTCAGGACACATAGCACTCCGCTGGAGTGCGGGAGGGTGGATACACCGTTTTCTATAGACATAGCACTCCGCTGGAGTGCGGTCTTTTTCTCAGGGTTTCAAAGACTGTGCGAAACTCGCAGAAAAATACATAGACCTTTGAAAACTCAACTTGCCCGCGACGCGAATTGTCCAAACTTTAGTAATATAAAAAAACGCTTGATATGTGCGCTGCTGTTAGTATGGGGCTTTGTCGTCTCAACAACAAACGCACAAGAGATGAACCGCACCCAAATCATTGAAGCGGCAATCCAACATCAGAATTTAGGGTTAGCGTATCTCGAAGAGTCGCAGCCCTCAAAAGCAATAGCGGCGTTTACCGCACTGATTGAATTGCTTCCCAATGAAGCAATCGGTTACGGTAACCTCGCTGTTGCACACCTGCGCTTACAGCAGGCAGATGCTGCCGAAGAATGGGTAAAACTCGGCATCACTGTCGCACCGATGGACAGCCGGTTACACTTCATTTTATCTGAAGTTTATCAGCTACAAGGAAAGAACGCATCAGCGGTGGCAGCGATGAGAGAAGCTGTGCGCTTGGCACCGGATGAATTGGAGTTTCGCTATAAACTGGTTCGCCACTACCTTGGACAGCGAAATGATCCGGAAGCGCAGCAGGAGGCGGTTCGGCATCTACAAGCACTTCATGCCCAATCACCTGTGAATATTGTTGTGCTGTTGAAACTGACACAGGGATTGCTTGCACAAGATCAATTTGAAGCAGCCGGAGAACTCTGTCAAGAATTGATGCTCCTTTTAGGCGATACGGATGCAGAAAAATTGGAGTACTTAACACAAGGGATAGATGCAATAGAGCAAGGCGACCTGAAACTTGCCTCACGAAACGTCCGAATTTTTGAGAACTTGCACCGGGCAAGTCCCCGTTATCAGCAGGGGATCGGCGAATTGGTGACCGATATTCTTGGGCATCCGATTGAGACGTTAAGTCCAGGTTTTAAAGCACGCTTCACCGCGAAACAGAGTCCATCAATTGCAGTAGAATTTGTAGATGTTACCGAGCAACTTGGGCTTACCGGTGTAAATATGGCATCGGAAACGGCTGCTACTGTTTCTTTGATTGACTACGATAACGACGGAAACCTCGATATATATCTAACATCGACAGGTCTACTCCTCCAGAATACGGGTGAGAGTTATGTGCCTGTCCAACAGATTCGAGAGATATTAGGACAAGACTCTTTAAATCCACATACCGTGACCTATGCAGATCTGGATAAAGATGGCATGCAAGATTTCCTATTACAAACTCCCACCGGCATAACACATCTCCGAAGAGACGCAGAAGGCAAATGGATATCATTTTCCATTGTCGAGTATAAACAGTCAGGAGAAGAAATAGACATACTCCATCCAGTTGATTTTGACCACGACGGTGACTTAGATCTCTTTTCAGGACGAACCGACATTACAATGTACCGCAATAACGGCGATGGAACGTTCACTGATGTTGGAGATCAGACCTTTGTAACGACCGATGTGGACGACGTGCCTATGGTGCGGCGGACACCTACTGAAGTACTGTCCGCGGATTTTGATGACGATGGCGATATAGACGTTTTTGTTACGCATCTCGAAACAGGATGCACGCTTTACGATAACCTCCGCCAAGGGAAACTCCGAGCGGTATCCAACGAAACAGGAATTCCACAGGATGTGCATTATACTGCAGCTGCCGCCGGGGATTACGATAACGACGGAGATTTTGATATTTTCTTAGCAACAGCAGATCGGATTCACCTCTATCTCAATAGAGGTGACGGAAGTTTCACAGATGATCCGCGCTTGCACGCGGATGTCCGAGATCTGTCGCCTGCGTTATTGAAAAATATAGATTACGATAACGATGGATTTTTTGACCTCTGGGTGAGCGGTAAGGACGGGATGTTCCTGTTTCGGAACGATGGAAGAGGAGAGTTTACTGAACCCTATCCCCTAATAGAAACCGTCACAGCAACTGAGGGCGCGATCCTCCAGAATGCAACTACCGGTGCAGTCGGAGATTACGACAATCACGGCGATCTCGACCTCTTTTTCATCAACGGTGAAGGACAACTTCGGGCATTGCAAAATAACGGTGGCAACCGAAACAACTGGATACAGGTCCGGTTGGAAGGCATCACTGCTGGCAATAACAAGGTGAATAGAGACGGCATCGGCTCGAAATTGGAAGTGAAAGTCGGTGAGCTGTATCAATTGCAGTATGTATCCCAACAGGTCTCACATTTTGGGTTAGGCGCATTTGATGCAGCAGATGTTGTGCGTGTTATATGGACAAACGGCGTGCCACAGAACGTCATTGAACCGCAGTCAAGACAACGGATTCTGGAGAAGCAGATACTGAAAGGTTCTTGCCCGTTCCTATACGTCTACGATGGCGAACAGTATCAATTTGTCACCGATCTGCTCTGGCGTGCACCCTTAGGACTCGTTACCTCAATGGGATTCGTTGCCCCTGATGAAACAAAAGATTTCGTGAAAATTTCGGGGACGCAGATAAAACCGAAATCTGGCAGATATTCCATTCAGATAACAGAAGAGTTATGGGAAACCGCCTACTTTGACGAAGTGAAACTTATAGTAGTCGATCACCCAGCAAGTACTGACATCTTTGTAAACGAGCAGTATATACCACCACCGTTTGCAGAATTCAAGGTCTATAGTGTTAAAGAGAAGCTGCACCCAAAATCTGCGGTCAATCATCGCGGTGAAGATATCTCCGATGCCTTGAAAACGTTTGATTACCGCTACGCCGCTGAACACGCACCCGGTGCCTACCAAGGCGTTGTTGAACCGCACGCGATAGTCCTTGATCTCGGCGATGTACCCAATGACACACAGGTGACTTTATTCCTCAGTGGATGGATATTCCCGACGGATACCAGCATCAATGTCGCCCTGTTCCAAAACCCTGAAATTAACCCTCGTTTTCCGTCAGTTGCTGTGAAGGATGAAACCGGAGAATGGAAAACCGTTATTGATATGATTGGGCTACCTGCAGGCAAGAACAAGACGATCACCGTAGATCTAACAGGAAAATTTCTGTCGGACGACCGATACGTTCGGATCGAGACCGATATGCAGATATACTGGGACGCAGCGTTTTTCACTGTCGGAACACAAGACGTACCGATAGAGATGACGACGTTGAATCCAGATAGCGCGGATCTGCACTACCGCGGCTTTTCTGAGATGTATCGTCCGAATCCACATGCTCCGCACCTCTTTGATTACCAAAAAGTGACGACAGATGCACAATGGCGCGACCTCGCAGGCTATTACACCCGTTACGGTGATGTCAATCCTTTATTGCAAGCAGTAGACGATATGTACGTTATCCTCAATGCTGGCGACGAAATTACAGTAGAATTTGATGCCTCACGTCTACCTGAGTTAAAACCAGGGTGGGTGCGCGACTTTATCCTCTATAGCGATGGTTGGGACAAGGACGGTGATATTAATACGCTCAAATCCCAGACAGTTGAACCGCTACCGTTTCACGGGATGTCTGCCTATCCGTATCCAGATACTGAGCACTATCCAGATGACGAAGCACATCGACGGTATCAACTTGAATACAACACACGACGTGTGGAACACCGTTTACCACCATTACCGACAAGAGTAAAGCCATGAAAACGAGACCTCTACTGCTCATCGCTATTCTCTTAATCCATACGCTGTTTTTCCGTAACGTGATTGCCCAAGACTATACCCAATGGAATCTACCGAAAGGTGCGAAAGCGCGTCTCAGCAAGGGAGAAATTAATAGCATAAGCTTTTCACCCGACGGTTCTCAAATTGCAGTAGGCAGTGCTACCGGCGTTTGGCTTTATGATGCGCGCACGGGTGTTGAACTCAAATTGCTTACCGATCATGTATCAAGAACGGGGCTCGTGGTGCTCTCGCCGGATGGTAAAACGTTGATGAGTGGAATGTATGATACGATCCTGATCTGGGATGTTGCCACTGGCAATCTATTGAAACCCATCAAAAGACAAAGGGCGCGAATAGAAGCACTCAGAATCCTTGAAGATAGTAAAACCCTTCTCTGTGAAAATTATGACG
>JAKZUG010000213.1:0-16792 GCA_047516705.1 Candidatus Poribacteria bacterium
GGATGGTTCGCCTTACCTGTTGGATAGTTGTTACTATTCCAATGTTTCAGGTAATCACCAGTATGTAACGCACGCGGGGTACGATCTTTCTGCCACCGTGGGGTCCACCAATATAAAACTCTTGTAGTCCACATTAGTTCCCTCATGCACGTCTATGTAGAACGCATCCACATACACGGTATGCACCAGTTTTTTACCATCGTTATTGTTGCCGTTACTCCCCATCTGGAACTCACCCGCAGGAATGAGGGCCATTGTCCGACCATTGGGCTGTGTTGCTATCTTTGCAGCAGGGGCCGTATGACGATACCTGCTGGAGAACAAACACGGGATATGGTTTGGAACGGTGATACCTCAGTCGCTGTCGTTGAGGAGGCTCCATATAACGAGAATACCCATACCAAAAAGTATTACTATAACTTGTGTTATTTTTTGTGCAGCAGGGTCCATCATGGGTGCCTCAGTGAGATGAGACAGCGGCTTCACGACTCCTACCTTTGTGAGTAGACTTTTGAGATAGTTTGAGGGAATCGCGAAATTGAGATTTTGTCCATCAATGACACTTAAAACCGAAACGCCTATCGCTTCACCTTTTTGGTTGAGCACGGGACCTCCACTGCTGCCGCGCGAAATCGGTGCCGTTATCTGAATCAGTTTATCACCATCAAGCAGGCGGATGCTGCTGATGATGCCATCCGAGAAAGTACCTTCCAAACCCCGTGGGTTACCTACAGCATAAACAGTCTCACCAACTTGTACCAAATCACTATTGCCAAATAAAATAACCTCTGGATCAAAGGTAGGCACCTTTAAGATTATCAAATCCCGTTTCTTGTCAATGGCTGTCCATCCCTCAATGTTGAGTTTTATCTCTTTGTTGACCAGTTTCGCGTAGCCCCTTGCGGCACCTTCAGCAACATGAAGATTGGTTGCAATCTGACCATCTCCGACAAAAAATCCGCTACCGAGAGATGGCTGACCTTCAGCATCCTCCATGACAAGAATTACTGTGGCGCGGAAAGCATTTTTGGCGATCTGCTGCGGCGTTTGTGCGGTTACCGCGGTTACCGCACAGAACAAGAAAAATTCCAAGGATATGAAGTAAATTAGTAGTTTCTTCCCATGTTTCATCATGTTCCTCCTCAAGGCACCTCAAGTTTTGCGAATACCTGTGTGATGATGCTTTCAACATCGCGTCCGTCTGCCTCTGCCTCGTAACTGATGATTACCCGGTGTCTTAGCACATCCATGCCGACAGCGTGGATATCTTCGGGGGTAACATAGCCACGCTGCGAGAGGAATGCCCTTGCTCTTGCAGCGAAAGCGAGAAAAATAGTCGCGCGCGGTGAGGCACCGTATTCAATGAGTGTGCTGAGTTCATCTAACTGATACGCTTCCGGTGTGCGCGTCGCACACACCAAATCGACAATATAATTCTCCAACTGTTCCGCCATATAGATGTTTCGGACGACCTCTCGGAACCGGATAATATCGTCGGGGGAAATCACCGATTGAATCTCGGCGATCTCTTCGGTTGTCATCCGGCGAAGGATTTGTAATTCCTCTGAATGCGAGGGATAGTCAACTTTAATCTTTAGCATAAACCTATCCACCTGTGCCTCTGGTAGCGGATAGGTGCCTTCATGCTCAATCGGGTTTTGAGTCGCCAAAACGAGGAACGGGTCATCAATTGGATACGTCGTGCCACCAAGTGTTACCTGCTGTTCTTGCATCGCTTCAAGGAGCGCGCTTTGCACTTTTGCCGGTGCGCGGTTTATCTCATCTGCGAGGATGACGTTGGCGAAAATCGGTCCCTTTTTCGTGTAAAAATCGCCTTTCCGCTGGTCGTAAATTAGTGTGCCGACGAGGTCTGCTGGGAGTAGGTCAGGGGTAAACTGAAGGCGATTGAAAGAAGCATCAATGGTCTGTGCAAGTGCGCTGACAGCGGTTGTTTTCGCGAGTCCGGGTACCCCTTCGAGTAGAATGTGACCGTTGCAGAGCAACCCGATAATCAACCCTTCTAATAACGCTGTCTGCCCGACGATAACTTTTCCCGTCTCTGTGAGTATCTGCTGGACTAACCCGCTATCCGCTTGAATACGGGCGTTCATCGCTTCTAAATCGTAGTTTTTTTGCATGTTTTAATGGCTATCGGCGTTCAGCGTTCAGCAGTCAGCGTTCAGCAGTCAGCAGATCGTGTGGCAGTTGCAAACGTTCTCAATTAATTACCACAAGCGAGTGACTGACAGCAGATGGCTGACGGCTATTATGTGAAAAACGGTTGCGTTTCGCCTTCTTGGAAGGACTGCTCAAGCCACGGATCCTTAGTTTTCTGCCTGAATTCGATGACTTTTTGGCGCATCTCGTTCGCTATGTTTTGTAACTCTGGCACGTCAATGAGATTCTGCGACTCCGCAGGGTCGTTCTGGACATCAAACAACGCCTCGCGGCTCTGTTGTAGAAAATCTGTCCGCTGCCGTTCACCGAGTTGCTGAACATTGTCATCGCGTACGGCTGTCCATGAAATCGAGCGGAATAGGTCACTTGGGAGTGGTGTCTCTAATTGATACGCGAGATTACGGACGTATTTGTACCGTCTACCGCGTAACACACGGTACGGATAGTAGTTCGTCACCTCGTGGAAGCAGTGGGAGAAGTAGGTTTCCTCCCACTCACCATCGCCTGGATGCGCGCTGTCATCTTCGAGGATGGAGAGGATTGATCTCCCCGGAAGTGCGTCGTCACCGTCCGGGTGCGCAACACCACACCAGTCTAACATCGTTGGGCAAAAATCTACCCAGTTGACGAGTGCTTGGTTGTGGAAACCGTGTTTCTGTTGCGTAGGACTGGCGATAAGCAGTGGACAGTGATGTCCGCTATCAAAACTTGATGCCTTCGCACCGGGAAATGGCATCGCGTGGTCGGTTGTGACAAAAACGAGGGTTTCGTCTGCGCGTCCAGAAGCGTTAAGTGCCTCTAAAACCCCTCCGACAACAGTATCCCATCGTGAGATGCTTTCGTAATAGTCTGCGAGATCTTCACGGACAGCGGGTACGTCCGGCAGGAAATTCGGTACGATGATTTCATCCGGGGTATAGGGCGCGGGTTGAATGCCGGCATGCATCCGGTCGTTTCCGAACCCTTTGCCTGCGCGATGTGGATAACTGCTACCGATATGTAGATAAAATGGCTTGTCTGCGTTCTCGGTGAGAAATTGATTAACTTTCGCTGCCATGTCTACAGGACTTCTGCCATCAACCTTCGGTTCAAAATCGAACGGATAAACACTCTCGGGTTCAACGTGTTTCTTTCCGATACACGCCGTAGCGAATCCGTGTGCTTTCAGAATTTTTGGTACGGATTGTGTATGTTCGTGCGTGCGAAATCCGTGAATTCCGTGGCAGTGTCCGTATTGCCCATGCGTGTGGCTATGTTGTCCGGTTAGGATACACGCACGACTTACGGCACATGATGGGCTTGTACAGAATCCATGGTCGAATACGACACCGCGTTCGGCAAAGGCATCAATATGCGGTGTTCGGATAACCTCATTTCCGTAACACTTCGCGATACGGCTCCAATCGTCAGCGATGACGAACATCACGCTTTTATAGGTCATAAATTTCCTTTCTACAAGTATTCTTAAATAGGACAGTGTTGCCTAACTAATGGTACGGATATACTCAAAGTCCCCTGATAAGGCGGATTTAGGGGGTTTCTTCCAAGACGAACAAGGAAACCAAACCATTATCTGGACAATACTCTCTTAAATAGATGACGAGTGAACCACTTTCAATTAGATTACACCAAGCCGCCCCGTTTTCTTAAGAACCATTCAAATCCAAGCAACGCGATCAAGGCTCCAAAAATGAGCGGAATATTCCAGATGTCAACATCCGTAATTTTTGAGGTTGCGCTTTCGACGAGTGGAATCTGATTCACGAGTTGGGCTGCCTCCTCCATGGCATAGTACTTTCCGCCACTCCCTTCGGCAAGAGTTTTGAGAAGCGCAGTGTTGAGTTCAGCATTGCTAAATTCGGCATAAGACGCTTTCACCTCAAAAAGGGTCTGTTGTTCGCCGAGATTTTCGCCGGCAAGCGTGCCGGTAGCGGTGACGGTGTATTCGCCATATTGATTCGGAATGAAACGTGCGGTGTAGAATCCATCTTTACCGAGGACCTGCTCAAGTTTTAATTCTTTACGCTTGCCAGTTTCGTCAACGACTATGGCTCGGATTTTTGCGTTGTTTGTTAATTGGAACTGTTGGTCTGTAGCGGTAACCTCAATCACGATGGGTTCTTTTAAAGTGTAAGCTGTTTTTGCAATATCAAGTTTAATATGTTCTTTCGGTGCAGTTGTTAACCATCTGGCGACCTGTCGCCAAAACCGTTCGGGACTATCCTTTTGGTGCCAGAACGGTTGATTTCCCTGTTCATCGGAGGGTATCATCTGCCACCGCCGAGAAGTATGAGGCGTAAATACCATGACACGTCCTGCGTTGTAATTATGTATTGCGATGAGGATACGATTCCCAAATTCGTTCCCATCGGTTGGGTGTTCTGCCAAGACCAGTGCCCCTGCTTTTGCACGTTTCACTTTGCTATACCCCTTCAGCGAAGGCAATATCTTCCAGCGTTCCAGATTATCGGTAGGTGTATCTGCCAACGCCATCAAATTTTCAACCTTTCCCTCTGAAGTCAGTTGCAATTTATACGCCGTGCTTTTAGCAGTCTGCGAACCGATAGTGGAACTCGTGCGTCGTCTCGGTGCTGGCAGTGCTGGCGGAGATCCGAGTTCCAATTCTACCGGTAAGCACTGCGCGATCGGTGTGTTGATATAGGATCCAGCGAGTTCATGGTTACCCAAAGAACTGGAACCACCTAACATAAGTAATCCACCGCCACGGGTACGTACAAACTCAAGTGTATTTTCAAGCTGCGCGGGTGTAAATTGGGAGGCATCCACGTTACCTAAAATGATAGCGTCAAAGTCGAAAAGCGTCTCTTTATCATCTGGATAAAAATCAAAGTCGTGCGATGTTGCAGTACGGGTGCCGAGATAATTCCTACCGTTGCCAGAGAAACTCGTCAGAATCCGGTCGGTTAATTGGATGTTGGGATCTTTTTTTAGTGTCCGTTTTATGAAACCAAATTCAGCGCGCGGCTTGCCGTCAACAAACAGGATTTTCACACGTTTGGTCGGGGCGACCTTCAGCAAAAAAGTCTTTGTGTTGTTCTGTGGTACTGCTTCTATTTTTCCTAACGCTGCATGCACCTCAAATTTTTGGGTGCCGGCTTGGCGGGGTGTAAACTTAAGCAACACGCGTTTTGTTTTTACCTCAGAGGTTGTGTCTGTTGCACCGATTTGGGGTATCCAAGAAGATCCTTCATCCATATCAACGGGCTCTGTTTTGAGGATCCGTCCGTCGCTCGTTAATTGGAGGTTAACTTTTTTACCATTAAATCCCTTCCGTTTTACGGTAGCCCATATTTCGACAGGAAAATCTTCTTCTGCCGTTCGCGGAACATCCAATTTGACGATCTCAAGGTCTGGATTGCCCTCTTCTGAACCGACACCGACGGTATGGATAGGCAGTTTTCGCTCTCGAATTTGCATCGCGAACTTCGTGATGTCGGTGCCGCTTCTATCTACGCCATCAGTTAAAAGGACGGCGCCAGAGAGAGGAATGCCTTGTAGGTCATCAAGTGCTTCGTTTAATGCCTGAGGGATGTCTGTACTTTCGCCTTCCGCGCTCGTCAATGCCTCGTCAGGAATACGTTTTGCTGTGGTGTCAAACGCAAAAAGTCGTACTTTGAATTTGGCGTTCAGTTTTTCAAGAAGTCCTTCATTCTCGGCAAAGAGCAGATCGTTGACACGACCCAATCGTGGTACTGAATCGGTGGAATCGGTAATTTGCATACTTTTGGAACGATCAACCATTACCAATAGGTAGGAATCGTCAGGATTTGACTGATAAATTGTTAGGAACGGTTTGAGTAGGCAAAAGGCGACCAGACAGAGCACGATCGCGCGAAGAAAAATAAGAAAACCGCGGAACCCGCGTCTGATACGTCCTTGTGTGCTCCGATATGCCCATATAGTAGCGGCAACAAGTGCGACAAGCAGAACAGCAATTAGAAGCCCTGGTAACGGGACCCCAAACGAAAAATTTCCTTCTCGAAAAACATCAATGGGATACCTCATTATTTTTTCAAACATCTTTAACGATTGGGCTTCTTCACCGATTGACTTACAGTGTAATCGGGTTTTAGGTAAACCCGGGACGTTACTCAACCGTCACCCGGTACCAAAAGACAGCCTCTCTCCTTACATAACTGTTTAGGTAGGTCAAAATTAATTCAGTTTTCAATGCCGATCGTACGATCAACGATTTGCAGCAAGGTGTATTTTTACTTTATGCAGAGAGTTTGAACCGTTGACCTGTGCGTGCAGATTCGTGCAATGCATCAATGACTCGCATATTTCCAAGTGCATCCGCTATCGGTAAGCAGGTCGGTGTGCCAATTTCAACTGCTCGACAGAGATCCAAAATCTCAGCAGCGTAAGGATTCACACCGGTAACACTAAAGGATTCACCGTTCACGGTGAAGTGTGACTCGCCTTCCGAGTTGCCCCATGCGCTCTGAACAGAGAGCGTGCCTTCTGTGCCAGCGACTTCATAAGATTCACGCCAGGTCCAACCGAAACTACAATCCAATTGCCCGGTAACCCCATCGCCAAAATCTAAGGTTCCGATCAATGTTTCCCAGACGCTGTTGATTGGCTCAAATTTGCCTGTTGCCCAGACCGAACGCGGTTCTCGTCCGACGAGATAACGGATGATGTTAATGCAATAACATCCCAAATCCATGACAGCACCGCCACCGAGATCTCCTCTCAATCGCCAATTCTGACGGTCCGTGAGTCCCGTTGAAAAAGTAGAGCGGGCATAGCGTACTTCCCCGATTACGCCTTCCGCAATCTTCTGTTTCACGGCGAGTGTCAATGGGTGATGTCGATACATGAACGCTTCCATCAATAAGATATTGGCACGTTCGGTAACTTGAATCATCTGTTCTAACTGCGTCGTGTTAACAGTGATCGGTTTTTCAACAAGGATGCCTTTGACACCACACCGCACCGCCTCCAGCACATTTTTGAGATGGCTTGAGGGCCACGTGGCAACTACCAGAACGTCTGGCTCCTGTTTCTCGAGCATCTGTCTAAGGTTGTTGTAAGTGTTCTGAACGTCATATTCGGTAGCAAAGCGAGCAAGAGATTCAAATTTCTCATCGCACGCGCCTACAATTTCAATCTCCGATAGATTGCGCCACGCGTTGCCGTGTGCGTGAGATATACCACCGCACCCCACAATTGCGACCCTGTATTTTCTCGCCATAATTTTTACCTTGGCGTTATCAGTTAGAAATAAATGGATTCAGAGTTACAAACCCCGCCTACAACTGATAACCGAAAACTGATAACTATTTTCACTATAACGAAGATATTTCTACCAACCTCTTCTCTTGCGCGGAGAGATTTGCCGCGAGTGAAATTTCAAGTGTTTTGACAGCATCGCTGTAGGAACTCAAAATCTGAGACGGATCGCCGGTACGCACTGCATTTACAAAAACTTCATCGATTGTCGGGCTCGGCTCAGTTTTATCTACCCATTCACCATTTTCCTTAACCGAGACTCTTGATGGATTCCAATTCAAGAGTTCTTCTTCGTACAGCAAATCCAGTACATTGGTATTCGACCAGTCGCCTGCGTATGCCCACGCCGCTGTTATTGAACCGATGGCACCGTTGCTGAATTGAATTGAGACGCTATTACTATCTGGACAGTCGATCTCTTTCAATACCCGATTTGCTTGCATCGCGTAGACGGAATCCACCTCGCCGACCAGATTGCGCATCATATCAATTGTATGCGTTGCTTGTTCGACCAATTGCCCCCCAGACTTGTTCATTTGTCGCAGCCAACCTTCCGGGCTACCGCGTCCGCTACTGCACCAATACTTGCCGATGACCATGTTAATCGTCTTGTCCTTCAGAATATCTTGTGTAATTCGGGCTGAACCGAGGTAACGGAGTTGGTAACCGACACACGTTATCAGTCCTGCCTTTGTCACCGCAGCTTCAATTTCACGGGCGATGTCAATATTAATAGCGACAGGTTTCTCAACGAAAAAAGGTAAACCACGCGCAATAACATCACGTTCTGGCTGCCCATGAACAAAAACCGGGAGACTGAGATAGACTGCATCCAAGTCATCGCGTTCAAGCAGGTCTTGGTGTGCGGTGTAAGGGTCAGCATTATGCCGTTCGGCTGCACTTTGCGCACGTGCGGGGTCAATATCGCAGATAGCGACAACACGAGCACCTTCGATTCCAGCTAACTGGTTCATGTGCCCATTCGCATTACCGCCAGACCCGATAAACCCAATTTTAATCTCTTTCATTTATACCTCTATGCTTCTTTATTGTGAAAGTTGGATAGCATTATTGCAAAACCAGCGCGACTTAACGTGCCTTGAAATTAACCTGTAACGCTTTTTCGATATCTTCACGCGGATGAACGCCGAATTGCGCTTCAAAATCTCGGTCGAACGCATCCTCTTCAGCAGAATCGGGTTCAAGAGGAAGCTGGATGGGTTGTCGATTCATCCGAATTGATCGGTATGCGGCAATCACCATCTCCTGATCGGCTCTACCCATCTCTCCCGTCCAAAGCGGCTGTGTATTTTCTCGTACAGCGCGTGCGATACCGTCAAGCATTGTAGCCAGTGAGATGCCAGTTTCTGATATAGTCGTCCGCTGATAAGGGTTTACCCACTCAACTGTGCCACCTAATGATGCTGGCAGTTCTACAAAGATACGGCGCAGCGTTCCATTCTCACTATATTCTCTCTGAAATTCGTAGGTTTGTGCCTTTCCTGCGCGTAGCGTAAGGTCTTCATCCGTGCAAACATTGACCGTTTCGCCCCCCGAGGCACCCTGATTTCCGTTGGTGATAATCGTGCCGCGCTCGCCACATGTCTCAAAACCGACGAGTTTGTTCCGTCCGAGACATCCGTTCTTATTCCCTACCATCGCGATACCGAGTCCACCGTTGTCAAAATCTATGGCGTAAAATTCAAGACCCTCCGAATTGTGGTCCCGTTTTGCTCTGTCAAGATAAGGGGCAACAGGCATCCTATGTCCGATGCTGCTAACCGTTTTGGGGGCAGCATCCATGCGACACCGTATCGCGGCGAGTCCATGATAACCGGTCGTGGAAAAGAGTCGGTAACACTTGTGGATGTTCCCGATTACACCTTCTTGAATGAGTTTGTACACGAACTGTTCCACGGGAACAAAGGGAAAGTTCTCTGAAGTCTGGAGTTTCACACCATTTTCGGCAGCGTCGGCGATCATCATGTCCATCAGACCGAGCGTCGGTGCGAGTCCGGTCTCCACGTTGTGCGAGATACCGCACCGTGAGAGGTAACAGGAGACAATATGATGCAGAGAGATTGGCACGACGACATCACAGACATCAGGTGAGGTTTCATCAAGCATTTTCCGAACATCCGTATAGGCTTTAGTGCCGACTTTTGCCGCACCCGCCTCTGCCGATTCCCGGTGTGCGTCACATACGGCAACTACCTCAAAGGTGTCCTTTAATGTCGCTGCTGTTGACAGATGCGCTGCACCGCGTCTACCGTGGCCGATCAAAGCGTATTTTAGACGAGACATTCCAACCCTCCAACTCCATATAGCATTCGCGCTGAGTAGTGAATGTACTTAAACTTTTAACAACGTGAGTTCGATAATAAAATTGAAGTTTACCCGTAGGTTGGGTAGAGCGTTGAATGACCAAGAACCCGCCAGCCTATCAGGAAAAACCTGCTTTTCAATCACCCATTCGTGAAAATAGACACAGCGAAACCCAACAAGCAAATGCTGCACGTGTGAAAATATGTCGGGTTTCTAACCTGCACGCTTATGTTGAACTCACGTTTTAACAGCGAGTTTTCGGTTTGCAAGCTGCACCGAAAATTTAGTTAACGCACTGATAGCCGGTCGATTCCAGACTTGCTCGAATTTTGCCTACTTCAGCTGTGGATAATTGACGGAGCGGACGGCGCATTGTCATTGAAGGGAATCTGCCCATCAACCAGCGTGCGCATTTCATCCGCTGATGTGCATCACTGCTCGGTTCACCGAAGTTGTAGACAATCCGTGCCAACGCGTCTACCTGGCTGCGTGCCTTACGTGCGCCAATGAGATCGTCATTCAGCGCGGCGTGGACGACATCTACCATCAGTTCTGGCACAAAGCCTGCAAACCCGATGAGTGCACCGTCGCTGCCTTCAAGCAGTGAAGCGAGTAGATACTCGTCATGGCAAGTCAAGATAGGAACATCTGGTGCAGCTTCTCTGAGTTGTTCATAGTCCCACCGCCAGCGCGCCATGTCGCGGGTACCCATTTTGATGCAGACAACTTGTGGGATTTTTACCATCTCCAACATCTCTTCAAGACTGTATCCCGCCTTTGTCCACGCGGGATATTGATGAACGATAATCGGTATATCCGCGCCTTCTGCGACATCTTGAAAGTAACCGATTGCGGTTTCAGGTGTTCTCCCGAAACGCAACCAGTGATGTGCAGGCATCAACAGGATCGCATCTGCGCCTGCCTCCTTTGCAGCGAGCGCGTCGTCAATTGCCGGGAGACTTCCTTCAGCACTAACACCTGAGACGACTTTAACCTGACCACCGACAGCGTCGGCGGTAATCTGTGTAACCCGTTGTCTTTCATGGAGGCGGAGAGACATGATTTCGCCGGTGTGTCCGTTACAGACAACACCTTTTATGCCTGGAACACTCGCGAGTTCCTGCATATACTGACGCAATCCGGCTTCGTCGATGGATTCATCTTCATGAAAAGGGCAGAGCGTTGCTGGAAATACCCCTGCCCATGGATGGTGCTGCCAATTCAGTTTCATATTTTTGCAAAGACGTTGTGAAATTGGAAATTTTCACAACGCTTCCTTTTCGTTTGTAACCCGGTTGCAGATTTCACAAGGCATGTTGTTATGTAGAATTCCAAACGATTTTCCAATTTAATTCTATTTTAACTTGATTTTGCATGTAAAATCAAGTATTATTTTAAGTAGAAGAAATCATCTTGTCGGTACAGTTGACTTTTCACAGCAAGATTTAGCTTTCAAGTTGCGCCAAATCGCGCCTACGGGTTCGTATTAATGGAGGATGTGCGGGTGAAAAAACAGAACAGACTTAAAATCATAGCTGCAAGTGCGATTTTGCTGGGAGGTATGGCATTTTTAGTGGTAGCTATGACGAGAAGTACGAGTATGCGACATTTTACGCCAGCTTTGCTTATGACAGCGGGAGACGAAGCCCACAATCAACTGGTTCAAGTTGATGGACTTATTGCGGAAGGCAGTTCCAAGTGGGACGCAATCGATTTTAAACTCACCTTTGCTGTACGCGACCGCGAAACCGAAGCAACAGTCAATGTGATTTACAAAGATCAGCTTAAACCGGATAACTTCACAGATGGCGGTAGCGTTTTTATAGAAGGTAGATACGATGCAACACAGAACCTCGTTGTTGCTACTAAACTCATGACGAAGTGTGCCTCGAAATATGAAGGGGCAGAAAGTGCCGTGCCTACAGATGAAACTTCGTATACTTCAGAGTAAGGAATACACAAAACTTTAGTAATATGTTCAAAGACACCTTTTTGAGGAGGCACAGGAACGAATGACTGCGGAAATCGGACAAGCCGCTATATACCTCTCTGTGCTTTCATGTTTGTGGGCGATTGGCTTTCTCAGCATCGGGCTATGGATCCGAAATGCCCGTGCTATCCAGAGCGGCAGAAATGCCGTTGTTGCCACCTTCATCCTTATCAGTATTGCGACTGGCGCATTAATCTACGGTTTTGTGACTGATGATTTCTCAATGAAATATGTTGTTGAGGTATCGAGCGCAGCACAACCGTTAATCTATAAAATCACGGCACTCTGGGGCCGAATGTCCGGTTCACTCCTGTTCTGGCTCTGGGTACTTACAGTTGCCGGTGTTATTGTCGTCTGGCAGAACTACCAGCGTAACAAACAGACGCACGATACCCTATCAGACTACTCCCTGATTCCCATCGCTATTGTCCAGCTTTTCTTCACCATCCTTGTCACAGGCTTAATCGAAGGGATTTACAATCCACTTGCTCGGTTTCCTGGTGGACAAGTAGCTGCCGATGGTCAAGGAATGAACTCGCTCCTCCAGACGCCACTCATGGCGATCCATCCGCCAATGTTATATACCGGTTGGATTAGCCTGACGGTGCCATTCGCGTTCGCTGTAGGTGCGCTCTTATCTGGTAGAGTTGGCAGCGATTGGATACTCCGATCGCGCAGATGGATGCTGTTTTCATGGATCATATTGACTATCGGTATCACGCTTGGTGGTAATTGGGCATACCAAGAACTCGGCTGGGGCGGTTATTGGGCATGGGATCCTGTCGAAAATGCTTCTTTTATGCCGTGGCTCCTCGGCACCGCTTATCTACACTCTGTGATGATCCAAGAGAAGCGGAATATGCTGAAATTGTGGAACATTCTCCTTATTACGCTTGCGTTCCAATTTACACTCATTGGGACTACTATCACTCGGAGTGGAATTATCACGTCAGTCCATGCCTTCGCACAGTCGGATATTGGTGGGTATTTCCTCGGCTTCATCTTAACTTCGACAGCTGGTGTTATCGGACTTATCATTTATCGTTGGAAACGACTGAAAAGTGCGAATCGCTTGGAATCCCTTCTCTCCCGTGAAAGTGCCTTTCTTCTGAATAATTGGCTCCTTGTCGGGTTAACCCTAATTATCCTCTGGGGTACGTTGTGGCCGATTATCTCCGAGGCGATTAACGGCGAAAAATCCGCTGTTCCTGAAGCCTTTTTCAATAAAGTCGTTATCATTCCGGGGTTATTGCTTCTGTTCTTGACCGGTGCTGGTCCAATTATCTCATGGAAAAAGATTACCGCTAACAACTTCCAGCGTATGTTTTTGCAGCCGATTGTTATCGGTTTAATTGGCGGTGCGTTGACATGGGGATTCCTTGCATTAAGAGGAAATACTTTTCCGTTATACTCAGTGCTCTGTAGTTTTGCAGCCGTTTTTGTATTTGCGGCGATCTTTGCAGAATTTTACCGCGGTGCGAAACTCCGCGCGAAACGACAAGAGACCTCCTTCCTCAACGGTTTGAACCTCCTTATCCAGCGTAACAAGAGACGGTATGGTGGTTATATCATCCATCTTGGGATCGTTATTCTCTATATAGGGATTATGGGATCAAAAGGTTATTTTCAACTCGAGTCTGAATCCATGACACTCGGGGAATCAATGGAAGTCGGTAAGTTCCAGCTCACAATGAAAGACTCGTTTGAGAAAGAGTTTCCAAACTATCTCAGAACCGGTGTTATTTTCGATGTTGAAAAGAACGGGAAACAGATAGGGACAATGGAACCTGCGCGCCACTACTACTTCAAGACCGGGCAAGGGGAACCGGAGACGATTGAATCTGCGATCCGACATTTCGGTATGAACGATCTCTATATTGCCTTAGGTAGTATCCCACCGAATATCAAGACGGGCGGTGTTGTGAACGTACAGGTGTACTACAATCCTCTCATTGGTGTTGTCTGGATTGGTGTTGCTGTGATGGTGTTGGGCGGAATAGTCGCTATCGCCGAAAAATCTGAGCTTAGTAGAGACGCTGAATAGATTAGGAATAAACTATGAGAACTGGAAGATTTGCGTACATTGCAATGTCCAACGAATCTGTAATTCTTAATTTGGTTCGGATTATTACGCTTTTCATCGCTTGCGGTCTTATTGTTGCCGCGCACGCGCAGACGGAAGAGTCTGGAATTGCCGAACCAGAAGGTGTGAAAGATGCGGCATTTGCATCCAAGTTAGGGGAGTTGCTGACCACAGTCTACTGTTACTGCGGATGTACGAGAGAGACGATCGAAGTATGTGTTTGCGGCACGGCAGCCGGAATTGAGTCCAGTTTTCGAGACGCGCTGACCAAGGGTAAAACCGTTGATGAGATTCGCACGGCTTATCTTGAAGAACACGGGCCTCAGTATTATGCAGTCATGCCAGCAGAGGGTATCAACTTACTTGCCTATATTATGCCAGTTGTCATTTTTGTTCTCATTGGCGGTGTCGTTTTCGTCGTGCTACGAAGGTCAACTCGGTCAATGCAGCGGGCGGTGGTGACATCGGACGCACATGGGAAGCCTGAATCACGGGTTTCTCATGAAACTGTAAAGCAGGTTGAAGCTGAACTGGAAAGGTATAAGCGCGGAAGTTAAACTCAGCAATTTTTTCGTACGCAATAGATTTCACGCGTGTATTTCAGAAAGGGTCTTTTATGTCTTTTCTTCTACTTTTATGGCTGGTAATCCTTGGAATCGCGCTTCTTGTCTATCTGGGGTTTCCGATTTTCTCAAAAACCGGTGGGCAACATGCTGTAACGTCCGAAAAAATCATTGAAGAACGACGGCGGACGCTCTTTCAGGAACGTGAAAGCAGCTATGCAGCGTTGGCGGACCTTGATGAGGACTACGAGACTGGGAAACTCTCAGAAGCCGATTATCAGGAACTACGCGAGGAGCTTTTACAAGAGACTGCGCGCGTCATCATGCAGCTCGAAAATGAGTCCTTGTTGGATGTAGAAGCAGAGATTGAACGATTTAAACAGCAACAACAGCGCGGAACATAACATGTACACGAGCGAATTTTCATTCAGTACTTTTTTAACGGGCAACTCGCAATTTGGCTCTATCACCGTCCGGCGTATGAGCAGCCTGTTAGCGATTGCCCTAATTTTTTTCACCGTGCTTTCTACGCTATATGCCCAAACGGCAGAACTGGGCGACATCCAAGGCACAGTTATTGACAGAAAACTCGAAAAACCGCTTGCTTCACATCTTGTAATCCTTACGATTCATAAGACCGACACCGTTGAGACGCAAGAAACAACCACAGATGAAAACGGGAACTATCGCTTCGGGAATTTACCGCTTGATCCGAGCGTCCACTATACGGTTTCAACTGTCCATGAAGACACCAACTACACTGAGAAGGATTTGGTTCTGTCTACTTGGGTTCCGAATATCAAGATTAACTTTGAGATTGGGGCGTTTGCGGATGACAATGCGCAAATCCGTGTTAAGTCGCATACCTTCATCATTGGGCCTCCGCCTGCAGACCACGCGCCAGATGGTGCCGTCACAGTGATTGAGGCGATAGCGGTTGAAAACCTGAGCGATTTTCCTTTTAGAACAGCACACGGCATGCAAGAAGTCGGGGTGCATTTAACACTTCCAAAAGGTGTTGAAGGTTTTCAACCAGATTCACCAGCAAGCCTCACGATTGATGCTAACACCAACCAAGTGATCCTTAAAACGCCATTACCGCCAGGGGAATCATTGTTAAGTTACAAATATGTTTTTCACATTGATAAAGGAAGATTGGATTTATCACGTCGTTTGAATTTTAACACGATGAAATTCTTTGTCTTTGTTCCTGAGGGTATTGGTATAGTGCCGCGTGCCAAATTTTTCGGTGCACCGAGGCGCGAACAAATCCATGATAGCGTATATCTAATATATGAGAGCAATGAGGACAAGACGTTCACGGCAGGTAAAAAGATTGACTTAGCACTTAATGTAAATATGGGTGCTGCTCGCGGTGCCTTACCGGAGCAGACATCCAATCTGGGGCAGTTGATTCTTATCGCTGTCGCCGCGGCGTTGACTGGCGGATTTTTCGTGGCAGCACTTTTCAAACTCCGCGCAGCCAGCAGCACTACAGAACCTGACGCTGATAACGCGTCAACACCTCCAGATGCAGGTTGGCTTCTTAAATTGAACCCTGACGACTGCGAACATGTGCGCGTCGCAAGGCTTGAATTTATTACGCATCTTGATGATAAGTACGAGAGGCAAGAAATCTCGGAGCGCGTCTACAAACGATTGCGCCGAGAGCAAACGGAACGCCTCACCACACTCTTAGAACAACAAAAAAGGGGAAACAATGCATAGCAAACACCACATCGCTGATTTGATAGTCATGTTGGGTCATGTAGACGAAAACGTTCGGGACACCGCGAAGGCAGAATTGATTGCCATAGGTAAACCGGCTATTCCGCAGCTCATCGATGTTCTTACCCAAGAGTGCTGGCATATATCCGGATATGGTGCCGAGTTCTACACCCATATTGAGGAATCTGCTATCCCTATTTACATGGAACAGATGGCAAATAACGCTTCGGAGATCTTGGCACAAATCGGAGAGTCCACCGTCCCCGCACTGACGGCGCAACTCACGAGAGCCGAACGCGAGTTTTCGGAATGGTTTTACAAGTACTTGCGACCTGAACAAACTGACCGTCTTATCACAATGTTGGCGTATGTTAAGAAAGGTGAATAGAGTGTTATGGACAACGCACAGGTCGTAGCCGATTTAATCGACGATTTGGCAGAGTTGGATGACGATATCCGTGGGGCTGCAAAGGAAGAATTAGTTGCTATAGGTGAACCTGCGATTCCGCAACTCGTTGAGGCACTCGCTGATAACCTTGGGGATGTGGTTGATCAAGTTACTGATGTCTTGGTTGTCATCGGTGAACCGGCAATACCTGCGCTTATTGATCAGATGACGATAGCTGAGAGGTACTATGCACTGGCTCTCGGTAATACGCTGAGTCG
>JAKZUG010000214.1:0-8120 GCA_047516705.1 Candidatus Poribacteria bacterium
GACTGAGTTCCTGCCTACAGATGTGTGCGAGCGCGATCGTGTGTGATGCTGCTCATGTGCGCGTCTGCTCATGTGCGCTTTGAAAAAAGATACGTTGGGTTTCAGGGTTTGGTTTCAGTTAGTTTTTGGAGAATGGAGAATGTTTATTGTCTGAATCAGAGATTACAGGGTTGCAGATGTGGGTTCAGGTTCCGGGCTTCCGCGGGTGTAAGTTTGGAGCGTTGACGGCATTTTGAGCGGTGGTGTAAAGGATTTGTAAAGCTTGAAGATAGTCCATCTCGGCGTGCTTTAGCGTCTCGCGGTTGTCGGTAGTTCTGGCTCTGCGGAGTGCTCTAAGACGTATTGTGAACTGACGATGGGCGTCTTCTAATAGGGGCCAGTGCTTCTTTGATATCATAGTTTTAAATTGTTTTTTATGTCAAGTGTAATGTTTAGAGTGGTCGCGATGCACCGGTTCGGCTTCCGCTGTAGTCGTTTATGAAGACGGCGAAGGGTGAACATTACGCTGATGCTCACCCTTTTTGGTTGCGCCGTTTGGCTGTGTTTAAAACATGAGAAGTACCTCCTATTTCTCTGATTCAGGATTTTCTGATTCAGGGAGACAACGCGTCCGTGCTCCCTGTGGAACAGAGACTCCAGCGGCTACGAGACCGGGTGGCTTCCTAGGCAGCCGCCTTGGGTTTCGTATGAGCGCTCAGATCCGCTGGAATCGCCATTCAACAGGTATCATCTTTTTTGGCAAACATAAGCTTTCCTTTCGTTGGAAGATTTGTCGTTTCTGTTAGAAAGACTCTGGTGTTAAATCTGGAGACGCTGTTTCCGGTGTTTGCACGTCTATGATGTGCGTGTCGAGGTTCGGCTCGGTTCCGCTGCTCGGCGGATCTTTGTCTGGTAGACACCAGAAACGAAATGGATAGATCGGCTCACACTCGCGTTCAAAGGTTAGCGTATTTTCTGACGACCCGTCATCTGTGGGTGTGTCCGCAGGTGCTTCATGGGTTTCGAGCGGCAAGTGTGTGTCTATTTTGTCGTTTTGAGAGGTGCTGGTTTTAGTAGCGTTGAGCATTTTTGTTTCTCTCTGAGATGATTCGGAATGTGTGTCGCAAACCAACAATTTGTGTTACAAAGACTTTTTATGGAACTCACGTTACATAGACTATACGGAATTTAAAAGAAATTAGTTTGGATTAAAACACAGGATGTTCAACAGCTCCTTAATGAGGTTGTTGGGTCGGGTCTGAAATCCTGATTACTGTCTCTGTAATGTACTACGGAATTTAACACTCGGCGGGTGAGAAAAATATGGGTTGTGGGAGGAATGGCGGTTTTTTGTCAGAACCAAGATTTACAGGATTCAAGGATCCACAGGATCAGAGGGGAGGCGGTTGGTGGATAGATGTTGTTGGATGGATTTGTGTTTCGCCCCGCTGGGGTTTATTTTTTTCGGGTTGTGTTTCTATTGTTTTCTTTCTTGTCATTTTTTTATCGGAAAACAACAAAAATTAGAAGGTTCTATCCCTCCAAAAGTCGTTGAGTGCATGTTGTTTAATATGTTTAAGGGTGCCACTAACCCACGCCACGACTACGTTCCCAGATTTAAAAATGTGTGTTTATGGGAAATGAAATGTGTGTTTATGGGAAATGAAATGTGTGTTTATGGGGAAGTGTATGGGACCTCTTTATCACACTGCTTTTTCCAATGCGATAATTGAGGTCTTCGGTGTTTAAAGTGTGTGTTTATGGGGAATGAAATGTGTATATCCTTGACAGTAAACACATTTTTATGTTATATTCTTTTGTAATAAAAAAAGAGGCATCGGTCTGCCATCAGGAGGGTATCTGATGAACTTAGCGAAAAGAAACGAGCTTATCAAGGCGAGCCCGGCGATTCAGATTCAGAGCAAGATGACGCTTTTGCAGCGGCGTGCCTGGAACGTGTTGCTCGCCAATGCCTATGATGATTTACCCAATGCAGACCTCTATCGCGTCAGTGTTGCCGAGTTAGCGGCGAAACTCGGTTTCAACAGCAAGAACGAGAACTACTTGAAGGAAATATTAGAGGCACTTGTTGATTGTAAGGTCGAATGGAACGTTCTCGGCAAGGACAAAGAGGGCGAATGGGGCGTTGCGGTCCTACTCGCATCTGCAGATATAAAAGACGGCATCTGTACTTACGGGTTCGCCCCGCATTTACGCCTGAAACTCTATAATCCCCGCGTTTACGCCAAGTTGAACCTTCGCCTGCAAAACGAGTTCAAGAGCCAATACGCCCTCGTCTTATGGGAGGTGTGTTTCGATTACTTCGATGCCGAGCGCGACCAAGGCGAAACACCCTTCATCTCCATTGAAACCTTCAAGGAGCTGATGGGGCTCGGAAAAGATGACTACCCTGTATTCAGTGAATTTAACCGATCTGTCATCAAACCTGCAATCAAGGAGATCAACGACTTGACGGACTATTTCGTTGAGGTAGAGCAAAAACGCATAGGGCGTTGGATCACCGAGTTGAAGTTCCGTATTTTTAAGGTCAAGCAGCTTCCCGTTTTGGAGTCTGTGTTTCCGGATATAGAGAACCTGCCGCCGGTCGCCGTTGAGCTCGTCCAAGCAGCAGTAGATCGGAAAATGGCACTGAGTATAGCCGCCGAGGAATGGGACTTCGTTGTGCCGGAGAAGTTACCGGTGCCGGGGACGTATGCGGATTTTCTGTTGTACGTTGCTGAGAAGATTGAGATGTCGCTCAAAGCCACAAACGTCAAAAACCGTGGCGGTTATATCGTTGATGCGATCCGTGAGAACTATCAGGACCCGGCAGTGCAGAAGGCGAGAGAGACACGCGCCGAAAAAGTTAGAGAAAAGGAGCTTGAGGACTTGGCGGCAGAATTTGAAGTTAAGCGAGATAATATCCTGCGTCAAGCCGTTCACGCAGCACCTGAACTCGTCGAACGTGCCGCTGAAAGAATCCAGTCTTATATGATCCGCGCGCGGCTTCTCAGACATGCATCGGCGATAGAGGCGTATCAGAAGGGTGGGATGGTGAAAGCCGAGATTAATGGCATTCTTGCCGCAGAGTTCTGTCAGGACCTCCTGGCGCCGGTGGTTGAGATGTATGAGGATGAGAAGAGACGGATCCTTCAGGAATAATGGAAAGTGTGTGCGGTTGTGCGGTGCTGCACATGGGCGTGGCTGCTCATGTGCGCGGCTCTGGAGAGAGATGGGGCACGCAGACCTCGTCGAACACACGGAACCTGTCAAGGGAGCGTCTTGCTAACTCCCGGCGGTTGTTGAGCAACTTCTATATCCACATCAGTGAGTTTGTCCTGCGTCAGCGGATAAATCGGGGACGTATCTTCGATCGGATTGTCTGAAAGCTTTAAGCTCGTGAGCTTCGTCAAGCCTTCAAGAGCGGAGATGTCCTGGATGTGATTGTTTGAAAGCTTTAAGTTTGTGAGTTTCGTCAAGTTTTCAAGAGGAGATACATCCCTGAGGCGATTGAAAGGAAGGTCTAAGTCCGTGAGCTTCGTCAAGCCTTCAAGAGCGGAGACGTCGTTGATGTAATTGCTTGAAAGCCCTAAGTCCGTGAGCTTCGTCAAGTTTTCCAGAGCGGATATGTCGCTAATGTTATTGCCTCTAAGGGATAACTGCGTGAGGTTTGTTGCATGTTGCAATCCGGTGAGGTATCGGATCCCGCAGTACTCCGCCGTTAGATGCCTGAGATGCTCAAGGTCCTGAAGACGCAGAGGTGCGTCTTCGGGTAAGTCTAAGGTGTCGCGTAAGGTATCGCGGATTGCGGCGGCTAAATGGGTATCTGGGATTCGTACAGTCGTCGTTGGATGTGTCATGGTTTTTCTCTGGGAATGAAAAATTATTGATTCGTTTGCCTCGCAGAGGTTGTTGAAATGCCAACTTATTTATAGACTTTAGCAGCGTATATATATTTAATCTATAGATTTAAGTCGTTTTGCGAACACTCGGCGGCTCTTGAGAAACTTCTATATCCAGATCCGTGAGTTTGTCTTCGGTGAGCGGATAAATCGGGACGTATCGAAAATCGGATTGCCTAAAAGCCGTAGCTCCGTGAGGTTCGTCAAGTTTTCCAAGTTTTGATATATCGCTGATGCTGTCGTTGTTATGAAGTTGTAACTCCGTGAGGTTCGGGACATGCTCCAACCCAGTGAGGTGGTGGCTGTGAACGTCGGTGACTTCAAGGGCAGCACCTTAACACTCCGATCGTCAAAAACCGATCAAGAGGGTACGGGCGAAACGCTGACGTTTGTGAGAATACGCGTGAACTTCTGAAGCAGTATCGCTCGCCGAAGCGGGTGCAACCGTTGTTGATATGCAAGTCGCAGGACGCTGGAAGTCGTCGCAGATGCCAGCACACTACGCTAAAGCCGCACTCGCCGAACGCGGTGCTATTCAACACACCTAAACGCCTAATCAACCGGTTTTCCTGCGTAATAATCTACCGGTTTTGCAGTAGCTGCTCCAACTCTTCGATTTCGCTGTAGTCGAGAAGATCCAAACATTTCGTGATGATGATATCCTCTGCCTCTTCTGTCGTAAGTATATCCTGTCCAATCGATGATGTTATCTCCATGTGAGTTTTGATTTCATTGGTCAGGATTTTTGAAAAGAAATTAGCGTAAGACTTACGCTGCACCGCTGTGTCGGATATTGTGGCGATTTCCTGAATCGCATTTCGATATTGCGTAAGACTGGTTACCAATTCCTCAATGAAATCTCGAAGTAAATCGTGAATATCCTCAGTTGTCCACGTCTCATCAAGACCCAAACCCGCTAATACACGACTTAGGGTACTGTCGCTATAGCGCAGATACCGCTCTACTTCAGCGAGGTCCCCACTGTCTGGCTTCCCCTGTATTGTACCAAGTATTTCTTGTAAATCCGCGTTTTCCCTTTCCATTGCTTTTCGTTCTGAATCCAGCAGAAGGTTTATCTGATGCCTTGTACAATTTATCAGATACCTATACCTGCACTGAAAAAGAGCACTATTGAGTTTGACGGTGGCATCAGACTCCTGTTTGAACATTTCAACGATCGCTTCTGCTACTTCCCATTTCAAACTGATCCGCTTTACTCTGTCGTTTGCATTATTATCCATTATCAGGACGTGTCTCCTTCGCTTTCATAAAGTCGCAAACTGCTTGCATGAGTAGGGAGCTGGCACCCGGATCAGTCTCTTTAGTTGCTTCGTATTGCTGTCTGTAGAGGTCAGACCGCAACATATATGCGAACGAACATTTTTCCGCGTCTTCACACAGATCAATGTAGTCGGTGCAATCAGCGATAGCCTTTTCGGTCTCATTTTGCCTGTTGTAAGTTACGGCTCGACCGAGATACGCTTCCGCGAAATCGGGATCGATTTTAATTGCGAACGTAAAACTTTCCATTGCCACATCAAGATCGCCACTCACTGCATAGGTAACACCAATCTCATGATGCATCTCGGCGGATTCAGAAGTCATCGAAATCGCTGTGGTAAAATCCGCAATCGCTATATCGAATTGACCGTCACTTCGATACGCCTTTGCCCTTTCGTAGTATGCTTTCGGGCACTCCGGCTGAATTTCGATGACACGCGTCAAGTCAGCAATCGCTTTTTCCGCAGCGTCGCCAATCTCTATGTACTTACACCCACGCTCGTAGTAAGCATCAACGTCTGCGGCGTCACTGTTGTCAATGCTTATTGTTAAATCCTGTATATCGATTTCATTATTGAGTCGAGCGACATATGCTGAGTTCCCAATCACATTATCTTCTGGAAGTATCTCGTAAAACTGATCATAATCGTCAATAAGTGGTAAGTCCGAATTAACATCCAACTTCATTGCTTCCATGCGATCAGCAACAGCATGCTTTGTTGATCGAAGATCTGTGTACAGCCTGCTCCTTAGGAGATGAAGCGTTCTGCGCAATTGAGGTTTCACATCCTTCGAGGCGAGTGCACTGGTGGCAGCTTCCAATGCGGCTTGGTAGTTGCCCATAGAGGCATGTGCGACACTCAGGAGACCATCACCGAAAGGAGTTTCATTCATGTCGTTTGCCCTGCGAACGTCCTGCAAAGACGAGGCATAAAGTCCGAGTCGTCCTTTGGCGATAGCCCGCAGAATATACATAGAATATGGGGTATCATTAACCATCTCAGCAGCTATACCCAAATTAGCAAAGGCACGTGCAGCTCCTTCAGTACCCCTGGAATGAAGGGCAACTATCGCTTCAAGCATAAAAATTTTTGCCTGATATAAGAGCAAGCGTGCTGCTCTATCAAAGTCTGCTTTTGCGTCCTCATTATTACATTCAGCGTGTGCCTCGCCGCGAGCAATAATCGCGTTGATATTAAACCTGTCACTCTCAATTGCGGCGTCGAAATCCTCTATTGCGTCTTTCTTACGATCGCTCTCATGTTTGGCTATACCGCGCATATAATAAAGCTCAGATATGCCGGGTGCCAAAGATAACGCTTCATCAAGCGACCCGATCACTTCATCGTGCTTCATATGCATTAAATTTTCTATAGCTTCATTGATTACCACTTGTATAGGTAAGTTATTAAGCACACCTGCGGTCTGACGGTCCTTTTCTGCATCCCCACCACCATAACGAGTTCCGTCTTTCGCAACAGAACGGCTCAAATAATTATCACCGATTGGTTCAGCAACCAAGACTGTGTTTATGTCGTGCAATGCAATCCTATAGGCATCGATCTCGAAGGCAGCGAAACTCCGAATCTTGCGGGTTTCAAGATCATTGGTTTCGTGTTCCAATGCCAAAGTCAAATTAATTAGGGCTTCTACCCATTTTTGTTGTTTCATGTAGATCTTGCCGCGGTGTGTAAAAACGCAATGCTCATCCTCTGCGTCGAGCCCCTCCTGGGCACAAGCAACGGAGAAATCGTCTAAGGCATTGTCATCTTCTCCAAGGTTGTAATATGTCATTCCTCGGACAACATAGGTCTTAGCAACATTCGGTTCCAACTCAAGCGATGAATTACAGTCGTCAAGCGCATCAACGTAGCGCTGCATCTCACAATTGATTAGAGCTCTTTCAGTAAAGACATCAGGACTGTCGGGTTGCAGACGGAGCGCGGTATTTATGTCTTGATGTGATGCGATATAGTTTGTCTTAACTGCATTTACCCCTGCCCTCAAGAGGTATGCCTCAATATCGTTTGGGTCACTTTCTATAACTGCAGTGAGGGCTTCGAGAGCAACATCGGGTTCGCTCAATGCAGTTTCTCTCGCACGCGCTTTATAGCGGACAGCTTCTTCGGGTGTAATTTTCTTATCCATGATCTCTCCTACCGTTCATCAACCGATTGATCCGTAGATTGGCTCTTCAAGTGTCGTCGGATGAGTTTTTTGTAATCGTTCTCCATTTCAGAAAGCCTGAATGCTTCACGCTTGGCTTCTCTTGCTTCCACATAATTACCCATTTTTTCAAAGATGCTGGAACGTATTCTGTGCACCTCGGCAACGGTCGAAAATTTACATGTTTGATCGCAATAAGCGATACATATCGCTTCGTCTAAATCGGCGAGAATTGTCGACAGTGCCGCGGCGTCGAATATCAAATCTGCGGACGCACGAAGTACATACGTATAAACCAGTGTTTCCGAGGCTATTTTTTCTTCATGAGCGATATTCCAGTCGATTGCACTGGTCAAGTGCTGGTCAATTTCCGCTGGTGTTACCAGTTTGAGTTGATGCCGCACATACGCAAGATTCAACTCGCAGACGGCTTGAATCACGGCTGTAGAGAGAGTGTCGTCGTGCTGTACACGGTTAAAGAACAATCTGTATTCGGTCAGCACCAGTGGATCGGTGCTGTCCCGAGAGGTAGCGAAAGACTGACACAAACCTTCCTTAATCTGATTGATTTCAAGTAAAATAGACATTTCAATGACTCCGTCAGAGAAGTAGGTAATAAGGTGCTAAGGCGAACGTACGCACCGGAAGCCTACGCTACCAAGTGCGCGGTTGGGGTTCTCTGGTGCTCGAATTGTGACTTGGACGTCTTCTATTCTTGAAAAACAAGATCCGCCGCGTATGATACGCAACGTTTCCACTGCTTTGAAGTCAGTTGTGATTTCGTGTAAGTTG
>JAKZUG010000215.1:0-3463 GCA_047516705.1 Candidatus Poribacteria bacterium
TGGTAATCACTACGGATCGCGAGCACAGCTCGCTCCTACAGCAAGAGGTTACTGAGGCTTTACCGAGTTAAATCCTTAAACTTCATAAAACCTCGCCAGCGAATATGCGAATTTGTTAATGCGTGCTTTGGCGACTTGTAACCGGACACCATCGTGCCATCAATAGATAATCAAAGAGTGCCGATTCCGCTTCGGGTGTGTCGATGCGCTTCAGTGCGTGGATAGCGTTGTCTCGGACATAGCGATCTTCATCCCAAAGAGCTTTCGCCAGTACCGGAACTGCGTCGCTTGCGGCGGGTCCAATCTGTGCCAATGCTAATGCCGCTTCAAAGCGCGCTTGTTTGTCATCATCGTCGGCAACTATATCGATTAGGTGCGGCACCGCAGGCACGGCGGTTGCACCGAGACCTCCAAAGGCTTCAGCGAGGTAGCGGCGGACTTCAACGCATTCGTCTTTCGTTCGTTCCATCAACGCGGGGATAGCCGGTTCCGCTGCGTCACCTATCTGTGCTAAGGCATAACTGGCTTCAATGCGAACGGCATCCTCGGTGTGTTGTAACGCTTCGCTTAAGGCAGGAACTGCTGGGGCACCGACTGCTGCCAATGCGTAAGCTGCCATCCGCCGTGTGGATCCGTTTTCATCGCCAAGGGTCTCGATTAACTGAGGAACAGCCGATGCACCGATGGTTCCAAGAGCATACGCGGCGTTTAAACGTACTGGCTCATAACCGTCCTGTAAGGCTTGGATCAGAACGGGAATCGCTTCGGCAGCGGATTCCCCGAACATACCCAATTCGTCAGCAGCACGAGAGCGAACAGACGCGTCGTCGTCATTCAAGGCTGCAATGTGTTTCGCCAGGTTCCCATTAACGGGTTGTGTCGAATGTCCGTTGGATTCTCCTGCCACCCAATTCCAGATATGTCGCCACGCGCCTTGGTGCACAGGTATTGCCGGATCGCTATCTTCCAGTTTCCAATGCGGATCTGTCACATTCCATTCCGGTGCTTGTGGTGGGTCCATCCGCGTGAACTGAAACTTCATCATGTAGCGCGTCTTGTCTGTCTGGTTCGCCATGGCGCGATGCCAAAGGTCGAAGTGGATAATCGCTATCGTGCCAGCCTCGCCATTGAGTGCTAATTCACTGTCGTTATCTTCAGTGATTCGGGTGCTGTAATACTGCGTTCCCGGTAAGACTGCCGAGGGCCCGATTTCGACCGGTGAGTCCTGCGGGTAGTAGAACGCCATTGCCCAGCGCGGACAGTGATGACGCACCTTCTGATACCCCCAGTAGCTATCCTTATGGAACCCCTGTCCGTCACTGTGTGGACGGTTTTGGTGCGGATGTCGATGTGAATGCATGACGTAATTCTCGCCCAGAATACTCGTCAATGCGCCACGGACGGCGGGATCCTCAAAAACCGCTTGCAGTTCAGAGACACGTGGCAAGATATTGTTCCCTAAGTTCCCTTCTTTTGCGGTGAGTTCCTGCGTTTTGCGATAGATCGTCTCATGAAAACTGCGTGGCAGATTGGCTTTTATGGTGATATGTCCGTTCACAATAAAATCACGCATCTGCGCATCGGTTAGTTTGTTGCTGTCGCTTAAATGTGAATTCACTTGCATGATCAAATCCCCCTTATCTCAAAATAGAGCTGCACCTATTTTACTTGACACGCATTTATTTGTCATCTATTTTATTAATTAGTTATCGGTTATCAGTTTTCAGAACAGACCGTAAATAAGCAAAGTCGTAAAACTCGACAGCGGGGGTTATACATAGATGGGAATTTTAACGAAGGATCAGCGTAAACAGTGGAAGACTGAGGGTTATCTTGTTTTGAAAGGGGTTCTCTCTCCTGAAGAAGTGGAAGCATTGACAACAACGGTAGATGAAATGGATGTAGAGTTTCGGAAAGGCGAAAATGTCACTGCGGATTCCGTTTTCGATAAGCGAAATGTGATGGAAGGTAATGACATTTTCGTCGACCTGATGGACCATCCGGTGACATTTCCAATCGTGCGTGAGTTGTTAGGTGACTACATCCAGCTGAGTATGTCCGAGGTTATTGTCCGTCCCCCAAATCCGAAAGATCAAGGTTATCTGCATACGGACGGTGGGCAGGCTATGCGAACCATTCGGATCAGCAAATCAAGTTCACCGCTACAAGTGAAAATCCACTATTTCTTGACGGATCTTGAGCGTCCAGACAGCGGAAACTTCACCATTGTGCCGGGGAGCCATAATCGCACTTTTCCAGAAACAGGAGTTAAGGACGGTCCCTATATCCCTGAAGCCGTCCAGCTGTGCGTGAAGGCAGGGGATGCCGCCGTTTTCCCGCATGCACTCTGGCACGGCGTTGTCGCAAACCGATCGGAACAACTTCGCAAGACTTTAATCTATTGCTATAGCCATCAATGCTTCCGACCCTTTGATTACGAGAAGGCATCGCCTGAACTTATGGAGCGATGCACGCCGCGCCAGCGAAGATTAATCGGAGACATCGGTAATTGGAAACAGGGTTCGTATTTCTACTCTCCAGGGGATCAGGAAAAATTAATCAGCGGTTTAGAGGAAGATTAATTAGCAGTCAGCAGTCAGCAAGATCGCGAGCATGGGGAAACACCCAAGCAAAAACACTCGCTCCTACAGGAAGAGCGTCGGTCAACGGTCATTAGAGTCGGGATTCGGAGATCCTCCATCCTCCGTACAGAAGAACTAAATGCTCTAATCAATTTCGATGACAACGTACTGTTGTACGACGGAGACCGGGAACGTGTCAGCGACATAGGGACCTTTTTCGCGTTCAGAATTAGATGCATCAATATCCTCACCACTCTCGACTTGGACTTCGTATTTTCTGACGCGGCGTTGGGCAGGACTCCACCAAGATTGCCCGGTTTTGATGTCGAATTCCCAACTGTGCCAGGGGCATCGGAGAATCTCACCTTTGCGGGTATAGTGATAGGTGCCTGGGGTCGGTGACTCTAAAAATCCGGTGACGATGCCTTTGCACAGTGGTCCACCTTGGTGTGGACAGCTGTTACGGATAGCGAAAAATTCGCCATCAATATTAAAGATACCGATGGAACGTCCGCCGATCTCGACGATCTTACGTTCACCAGGAGGGATTTCGTCTGGTGTTGCTATTACGTATTTAGCCATTTCGTTTAGTAGTTGTCGGTTGTCAGTTATCAGTACTCAGTTGTCGGTTGTCAGGAACGGGTCGCGATTCAGAGATCGCTCCTACACCAGAAAGAGTGGCGAGGTTACAAATCTCGCCTACCTATTTTAAGAGGAACGGGTCACGATTCAGAGATCGCTCCTACAGCAAGCGGCGAGGTTACAAACCTCACCTACCTATTTTAAGAGGGAACCTTCACTACAGTGTTTCAAATGCGTAAAAATTGCGGGCATTGTCTGATAAGATCTTCTTACGCAGTTCCGGTGCGAGGAAACTGGGC
>JAKZUG010000216.1:0-5123 GCA_047516705.1 Candidatus Poribacteria bacterium
AACCAAGACTTTCCGACTTCAAGAGGACTGAAAGAACTATTCCACTTTTTCGCACGTTTGATAGTCCTTGCTCTAATATCCTCTACACAGACATGTGTGACAGGATACATATTAGACAACCAATCCAAAATACGCAGTTTCCAATCCCATCTCACACGCGTGCCAGCCGGTATCCTTTCTTTATTAGCAGGGTGCCGATTAGTTCGGTTCTTTCGGTTTGGACACGAACGACTCCGACGGGTTCTCCGAAGGTCGCGACGCTTTTCTATTTTTTTACCCACTTTGCTATGTGCATCAGTTTGAACATTCAAATACGTGTGTGCCTCAGACTTCACCGTGAACCCTTCTTTCTTGCTGCCAGGGTCTACACCCACAGCAATCTCTTGTTTGTATTCTGTTGTTTCGTAGTTTAATCGAATACAGAAGATACCATTATTCCAATACGGGGTCGCCTTACCACTTTTGATAAGGTGCCTCGCAACTGGCGGAGAAGTGGGCATCAGTTGTTCACCATCCTTAGATTTCACTGGAACGAACATGTCGTTAGAACTCCTTTTCAGGGTATGTGTTTCCCCATCCAGATCACAGTATCCGAGAGGGATCGGACTTGGGGAGCATCCAAAACATCGTGCTGGCTACCATGCCAAGATACCACGATATTTTACTGTAGTACAACGGTTTAACTTGTGGAGTGAACGCTTGGTATACGCTTCGCACAAGCCCAATGCTTTAGCTTTGGGTAGTTGACTAGAGACTCCTATCAATTAACCAGAAATCCATTTTTGCCATCGGCAAAAATGCGGAGAGGCACATAGTTAAAAAACCATTTTAGCCTCCAATTAATTGTTTAACTTCCCAGATGATGCTTGAAATCGCAAACCCGATATAAACACATGAAGCAATTATCATCATGATGGTAGAAAGTCGTTTAGGTTTTGCGAAGTCAGGCAGAAAGCGATAGTTCATGTAGAGCGTAAGCGGCACATAAATCGCCATCGCGAAACCACCCATGTACGCCGCATTAAAAAGAAATCCTAATTCACTAACATTTAACTGCTCCATCACGAAGGTGATCACACACCCACCGACGATCCAAATACCCGCGATAAGGAGGTACCACCAACTCAAATCCCGTTTTTGTGCACCTCGAAAGTTTGTATAGATAATATCAGAAATAGAGCGCGCTACACCATCAACCAGGGCAAGTTGCGTTCCGAAAAGCGTAGCAACACCAACCAATAAGAAAATCTTCTGCCCCGGGACACCCCAGATTTTACCTAATATCTGTGCTTCGTCGTAGATAAGTTTGCCTGCCTCAGGGACAATCCCCTGCGGGTGTAAAACCGCGAGTGCACCGAAAATGAAGAGGAGAATCGTAAATGTGTTGAGTGCCCAAAAGAAAAGTATCTGGTCATTTTTCACATATTGCCACCATGCTGTGAAGCGTCTGTGGTTTTCCTCTGTCGCCTCAAAGAGAAAGCCGGTCGCTGGCACCTTCTCGCTCCTGCCTCGAAGTGGATTCTGTAGTCCGGGCAACTGCGCGCCCATGCCGATGTTTTTGTCGCGTAGATAGAAGGTATAGAAGAGGTTCGCTGTCCCACCAGCACCCGCGAAAACTAAGGCAATAAATAACTGTTTCACGGACATACCTGGGTCTATATAACCGACATTTATCAGACCCGCACCGAGTTCCTTCCACGTATCCATTGAGCCGACAGCGATAGCAACCAGAATCAAGCCAATAGTTACGACAGCGACTAGCACCTCAACGGTATTCTCAACAGACTGATAAATCATCTTCGGTCCGAAGAGGATGAGCGCGACAGCTGCAAACGTCACTACCGTCCAGAAGGTGTCGGAACCCCAACCGCCGGGTCCAAGCACGAGCGCTTTGAGTGCGAGACCCGATGTCCGTGCCCACCCCGGTGCAATCCATCCTACTACAGTGAGCAGGATGAACAACGGTGCGAACCCTCGCCAGATACGACAGTACCCTGTATATACTGTTTCACCTGTAGCGATCGTCCAGCGTCCCACCTCAAAGTTAATCCAAAGTTGGAGAAATACACCCAGGACCGCCGCCCAAATCATGTTGCCACCATATTCCGCGACGATACGAGGCCAAATCACACTCTCACCTGCACCGATCGACAAACCAACCAAGATAGCACCGGGACCCGCAATCTTCCAAAAAGGCAATTGTTTTTCTGGCAATTCGACGACCTTGAAATCGTCAAGCGGTTGATAAATTTTAGCCATGTATCCTCCGGTGCATAAGGTTTAATCTTGTGTCATTGCTTCGCGTAACACTTCAATCGGATGCTTCGGTTGCACACCGGTCCCGTGCTCAAGTTGGTGTCTGCAAGAAAACCCAGCAGCACTGAGCGTGAAACTACCGGGTGGTTTTTCACGGACGGCACCAAAAAGCCGTAACTCACCAATCTTCATAGAGAGATCATAATGTGCCTTCTCATACCCGAACGCGCCAGCCAGACCACAACAACTCGAATCGATCACTGTGACGTTGTGTTGAGCAGGTAGACTTAGCATCTTTACAGTCGGTTGGATACCGACAAGTGCACGCTGATGGCAATGCCCGTGCAGCAATATGTCACGGGGTTCTGCCGAGAATTCCAGTGGTAATTCACCTTTTTCAGCCAGCTGCGCAAAAAATTCCTCAAACGAACAGGTCGCCTCAGCAACACGTTTCGCATCAGGTGTGCCGATCAACTCAACGTAATCATCTGTGATGGCAGAGGTGCAACTCGGCTCACATCCGATAATCGGAATTCCTTCGTCAGCATACCCCCGAAGCGCGTCAATGTTATAACTCGCATTCTCAATTGCTCGGTCAAGCATCCCTTCTGAGATAAGTGGACGACCACAGCACCGCTTCTCAGGTAGCAGCACCTCAAATCCGCAGGCTTCCAGCAACTCCACCGCAGCTTTCCCGATAGAAGGCTCGCTGTAGTTCATAAAGGTATCGGAGAAGAGCACAACCTTTTTATCTGATGTCCGTCGGGAACGACGCTTTTGGAACCACTGTTCATAAGTAGGACGCACGAAGGTAGGCATATCCCGCCGCCGATCAACGCCAACTAATTTTTCAGCGATCCATTTTGAAATATCGTTGTTGACTGCCCAATTGGAGAACGGGGAAAACATCGAACCGAGTGGCGCGAGCGCACCGATTTCACCAAACAGCCGCCGATGCAAGGGCAAACCGTTTGCTTTGTGGTAGTGTGCAAGGACCTCGTATTTAATCTTCGCCATGTCTACATTAGATGGACACTCTGCTTTGCAGGCTTTGCATCCAAGACATAAATCCAGGACTTCTTGGAGCCGTTCACTCGTGAATTCCGTATGTGGCAACGCACCCGAAATAATGGAGCGGAGCGCGTTCGCTCGCCCACGCGTTGAGTGCTCTTCTTCACGCGTACCTATAAAAGAAGGACACATGGTGCCAGTCAGCGTTTTTCTACATGCCCCGACACCGTTGCACATCTCAATCGCCCCGCCAAACCCATCTTGGCTCGAAAAATCGAAGTAGGTGTCAATTTTAATAGTGTTGTAATCTTTACCGAAGCGGAGGTTTTCTGTCATCGGCGGTGCATCGACAATTTTGCCCGGATTCATGATACCGTTCGGGTCGAACGCTTTTTTCACCTCAGTGAGTGCCCGATATATCTGTGGACCGAACATGCTCTCTATCCACTCACTCCGGACAAGCCCATCGCCGTGTTCTCCGCTCATAGCACCGTCCAATTCCATAAGCAGGTCTCGGACTTCACGCGCGATATCGTGCATCTTCTGAATATCAGTTTCGGATTTGAGGTTGACGATAGGACGGTTGTGCAACAACCCAACGCTCGCATGCGCATAGTAGGCGGCGGTGGTGTCGTGTGCCGTGACAATTTCATCGAATCGGCGGACATATTCTGGTAGGTGCGCTATCGGCACCGCGGCATCTTCAACAAAGCCCACCGGTTTGGCATCGCCTTTCATCCCCATTAGCAAACCGAGTCCAGCTTTCCGGGTCTCCCAGACACGTGATTTATCTTCGGCGGTGAGACAGCGCACGAACGCATAACCGAAACCGGCACCTTTCAATGTCTTTTCAAGCTTTTCTAACTGCGACTCCAAATTCGCCTGAGTCTCACCGTAAAATTCGACAGCGAGGAGCGCAGCGGGTTCACCTTGGATGAAGGTAGTAAGTCGTGAAAATTCTAATGAATCTCGCGCCATATCAAGGATCGTTTTATCTATAAGTTCTACAGCAGTGGGGTTACATTCCAGGATGGGTTGCATCGCTTCCATAGACGCAATGAGGGATTCAAAATGGACGACACATAGCGCGGTCAGGTTGGGAATCGGAACGAGATTCACTGTCGCTTCAACAGTTGTTGCAAGTGTTCCCTCGGAACCAATGAGGATTTTCGTCAGACTAAACGGGTGATTTTCATCGCATCCGTCACGGCGATACGGTGTAACCTCTTTTGAACCCACATCTGTAACAAACTCATCAAGATTATAGCCTGCGACACGACGCAAGATACGCGGGTAACGTTTACGAATTTCTGCTTCGTTCTCCTCACAGATACGGCATAACTCGCGATAGATGTTTGCCTCTAATGTGTTTCCCTGTTTTTTAGTCTCTAATTTCTCAAGTGAGATAGGCGATACTGTGATTTCGTCAGCGTTGGAAAGCACCAAGTCAAGCGACATGACGTGATCGATGGTTTTGCCGTAGATGAGAGAATGCGAACCTGCGGAGTTATTGCCAATAGTGCCACCGACGTTCGCGCGACTGCTCGTGGCAACATCTGGTGCATACATCAAACCGTGCGGTTTTAACTTATCGTTCAACTCGTCTAAGACGATACCGGGCTGAACACGCGCCCAACGCTCAGCGACGTTTACCTCAAGCAGCTGATTCATGTATTTGGACATGTCCAATATGATAGCCTCACCGACGCTCTGCCCAGCAAGGCTCGTACCACCCCCGCGTGGAAGGATCGGGACGTTATGTTCCAACGCAATTTGCACCGTCTTGATAATGTCTTGGCTGTCTTTCGGAATTACAACACCTATCGGCTGTATTTGGTAAAGGCTTGCATCTGTAC
>JAKZUG010000217.1:0-2668 GCA_047516705.1 Candidatus Poribacteria bacterium
TGAAAGTGAATCGCTGTTTCTACTTTTCGGTGCGATGTTCTTCTTCGGCTTAGGCGATGCATTTCGTAGTGGCACCCACAAGGCGATGATCTTCGATTGGCTCCGCCTGCAGGGAAGATCGGACGAGAAGACGAAGGTATACGGTTACACCCGTTCGTGGTCGCAGATGGGTTCCGCTATTTCTGGTCTCATCGCGGGTGGTTTGGTTTTTTACCGCGGCAATTTCGTAGACATCTTCTGGTTCTCTATTATCCCGTATGCCCTGAATATCATCAACTTCTTCGGTTACCCCGCCCAATTAGATGGCGATAGACAGAGTGAGTTTTCCCTCAAAGCGGTTGCGCGCCTGCTCAGCAGTGCGTTCAAACAGGCGGTACACTTCGCGCCACTCCGCCGCTTGGTTTTTGAGGGAATGGGTTTTGAAGGGATGTATAAAGCCAGTAAGGATTACCTCCAACCGATACTCAAACAGACAGCCATAGCACTCCCCTTACTTTTAGCATTGGATGGATCCAAGCGGTCAGCACTACTTGTGGCGGGTGTCTATTTTGTCCTCTATTTCTTGTCGTCTTTCGCCTCACGGAATTCGCATCATATCTCAAATTGGCGCGGCGGTGACGAAGGTGCTGCCCGATTTATGTGGTGGATAGACTTGGCACTCTTTGCCATGTTGATTCCGGCATTGTGGTTCAGCTGGTATCCAGCGATAATCGTGCTTTTCGTTGGGCTGGCAATCCTTCAGAATTTCTGGCGACCCGGTTTGATTAGTCGTTTCAATGCGCAATCCACACCTGAGATGAGCGCGACGATCTTATCTATTGAAGCGCAATCGAAATCGTTGGCAACAATTATTCTGGCACCGTTGCTTGGGTTGTTGGTGGATTCGGTTGGTAACTTCTCACCGGTGGCTATTGTCGGGACATGCATTGCCGTTGCGATTCTCGTGGCATATCGTGGTGAATTGGAGGAGCACCCTGTACCTGCGTCGGCGTAAAACACAGAATCATTCAGCTGTCCCACAGGATCAATATTCGGATTTTCCAGAACCTCTTGTAGGAGCGATCTCCGAATCGCGACGGAACCTCGATAAAATTGACGAAAAACCGAAAACTGAATGGCTCTGGCGTAAAACAGAGGTTGTCTTGAAAAAAGTGAGATTACCCATTATACTAACGCAAGTTGTCACTGTTTATCGCTGAATGTTATAATTTCTTCACCGTTAATCGCAGTGGTGCACGGTCAAAAAGGTTTCCTGTCCGCTTTATTAAGATCATTCGCTAAGTACCTCCCTCAAACTCCAAAATATGTCCTATATACACTGCCACTGCCCCTATGACAACTACTATAAACCCAGTGAAAGTCTAAAAAATCTGTTTGAAGAGTTAATCATACAACCATTTGAACACGATCTACCGGCACTATCGGAAGATGTTAAAAATAACAGAATATACTACTGGGAAGATATAGCGCGCATCCTGAAACAAGGGCAGAGCAATTTTGATAAAGTATCATTTGATAAACCATCTAATGAATATTATTTTCCAAAAGACAAGGTATCTATCTATTGTGTCCATCATATGCCCAGGCACCTTTTTGGTTCTTATCACATTTTTACGAAGTACCTCACACCAATAAGCGAAAAGAATAAAGCTGTATTCATTGACTTCGGTTGTGGTCCATTAACTTCAGGTATTGCTTTTCGAGCTTTTGCAGGACAGAGCGACATTACTTATTTAGGAATTGATAGTTCACGAACTATGCTTGATAAGGCAGCTACAATCAACAAATATGGCCCCAACAAGTATAAAGATCCTTTCTTTGATAAATTTGAGTTAATTCGCGACTACAGTTACGATTACTTGACGAAATTATTGGACAAATACATTGAAAACGGTGATAGGACACAGATTATATTTAATTTCTGTTATTTTTTCTCGAGTCCAACATTAGACATTAATAACTTATCTGATGTACTCATTCAGATTATGAAGGAACACAATCAGCATAAAATGTGCTTAATATACCAAAATCCTGATCATCGATCATTATCCGGGGCCCGCCGTTTGAAATTGTATGGCAAGTGGGAAAAACTTAAAACTAACCTGTCGGTGTTTAGAAGTCAAGTAACCCAATCAAATCTTGAAACTTTTTCTTATTGTAGACTCATAAATGGTTTACTGCACAATAGTGCCAATGTCTACTATGAGATACTTTGCTACGATTTGGACGGTGTTGCCTAACTAATGGTACGGATATACGCAAAGTCCCCCTGATAAGGGGATTTAGGGGGTTTCTTCTAAAACGAACAAGGAAACCAAACCATTATGTGGACAATACCCTCTAAATTTGATCTAATAGCGGACTGACGATGACACAATTACACTTGTTTCTGGTACCAGATCAGCAATCTTCTGGACCACAACCGTCTCCTAAAAATGAGGAAGCGATTGATAAAATCCGTGGGTTCCGGTATATAGCAAACTATATCACTGAACTCCAACACGATTGGTTGTTAGATCAGATTGACAAACAACTATGGCACAGTTTTTCCAAGCGGCGCGCTCAGCATTACGGACCTGAGTATGACTACAAAACCGGAAAGTTGAACGACGATACGCGTATAAACGATTTGCCGGAGTGGTTGAAAAGGCTCAGTCACAAATTACAC
>JAKZUG010000218.1:0-4663 GCA_047516705.1 Candidatus Poribacteria bacterium
TCACTATGGTGACCATCACACCGATTTTGAAACTGTTTACGACCAATTCCCGGATATTCGGATCGGTCACCATCAGTTTGAAGTATGTCAGGTCAAATTTGTTTTGGATCCAGAACGCCTCTTTGAAAACATAGAGGAGCGGGTACATAAGGAAAAGAGCAAAGAACAGTGTCGTCAATCCGAGAACAAGCGAGATTGATGGCGTTAAATCATATCTTCGTCTAATTTTGTCCATGAATGACAAACTTGTATATGTGTTCTGGTCTGCCTCTGGGTGATTCGGCATCTTTTTCTCCGACCGTATTATTTTGCGTCACAACGGGGAAACCTGCAGGTTCTTCTTGTTTTAATTATACCCTATATGCTCCGGAATTGCATATATTTTTTCTTGAACCGCACCTACCGAAAGCTGATGGTTGATAATTATTTTGCTCATGGAAACCGATAACCGATAACCGAACGCCTCTGAGAATCACACAATTCTTGTTGACCCTAAACACGGTTCGTGCTATACTAAAATAAGACCTTCAACACAGCAGAATAGAATATTTTTTATGGCAACAGTAAAACTCGAAAACATTACAAAGCGATTTGGCGACCTCATCGCGCTTGACGACATCACTCTTGATATCCAAGACGAGGAGTTCTTCGTGCTCCTCGGTCAGACCGGTGCGGGGAAAACGACAACGCTTCGTTGTATCGCTGGCTTAGACAAACCGGAAGCAGGCACTATCTACTTGGATGGTGTCAGCGTCAACGATAAAACCCCGGCAGAACGAGATGTCGCTTTCGTTTTCCAATCGCATATCCTCTATCCACACCTGAGCGTCTATGAGAACATGGCATTTCCGTTACATCCGAGACGACTCTCTACAGAAGAAATCGATCGGCGTGTCAGAGATATCGCGCAGATGCTCCATATTGAACATCTGCTCATGCGAACTCCGAATCAGTTGAGTGGTGGTGAGACGCAGCGCGTCGGGCTTGGTCGGGCAATGGTACGTCGTCCGCAAGTATTCCTCATGGATGAACCAATCTCGAATCTGGATGCGAAACTCCGGACGGAAATGCGCGCTGAAATCCGCTGGCGGCAACGCGAACTCGGCACAACCACCTTCTATGTAACACACGACCAGATCGAAGCGATGTCAATGGCGGACAGAATCGCCATCCTTGAAGCGGGCAGTATCCAGCAGCTGGGCACACCTTCGGACATCTATAATCATCCTGCGAACCTATTTGTCGCTGGTTTCATCGGTAATCCAAGCATGAATTGTATTCCATGCGATATCTCCAGTACCAACGGCGAACTTCATTTAACATTGGCGAACGACACGGGGAATGACAATTTGGTAGCAATTCAGGACGCACAGGTTGCCAAAGCCGTAAAAGAAAAAACACCAAACAGAGATGTTATCTTCGGCGCACATGCTGAGGATGTTCTTGTTAGCCATCAGTCGATTCCGAATGCGTTTCAGGCTGAAGTCTATAGCGTTGAACCGCTTGGCGCGGAAACAATCGTCGAACTGACGCTTGGAACGGATGCTGCAGGTGCGCATACAATCCTCAAAGCATGCACAGTCCCGAATTTTGAAGCCGAAATCGGACAATATCTTTATGTCTCATTTGTCCAAGAGCGGATGCATTTCTTCGATAAAACCACCAGCAACGCTATCTTGTAGAACGGATTGTCATCCGACCTTCTTAAGCACATAACTTGCAGATGTCCCATATTTTAACAATTATGAATTGGCGACTTAAACTCTTTAATCTCATCCCAAATTTTCTAAAAGGTATCGGTTGTCGACTACTACGCCGACTGGGCTACGATCCTGATGCGTGGCTGGAAAATTTTCTCAAAAAGCATAAAGGAGACAAATAGGTGAAAGGCGGAGATATTCTCATTGAATGTTTGAAAGCACAGGGAGTCTCAGCGGTATTCGGTATGCCCGGCACCCAGAACATCCAAATCTACGATGCCTTGCTGCGACGAGGGAAAGGCACTATTGACCACTATCTCGTTCGGCATGAGTACGCTGCAACGCTGATGGCAGACGGCTTCGCCCGCGCGACAGGAGAAGTCGGTGTCGCTATCACCGTGCCGGGACCGGGTGCCAGCAACGCCTCAACCGGAATTTTAGAGGCGTTTACCGATTGCGCACCTGTTCTACTTATCACCGGACAGAGCGATTCCAGTCTCTATAGCAAACACCCGAGCAAGATGTTTCACGGCTTGGATCAGATGCGGTTTTTTGAGTCGCTAACCAAGTACTGCGCCATCGCACACACCGTCGCCGAGATCCCCGTCGTTGTCGAAAACGCCTTTAAAGCGATGCGGAACGGGAGACCAGGACCGACAGTCTTGGAATTCCCGATGGATGTTGTAACCGGAAACGGAGATGTCCAAATCCCATCGCGTGTGGAACGCACTGAGTTATCGCCACCCGATGATACAGACCTCAGCACTGCCGTTGAAACAATCCGCAACGCCAAGATGCCACTCATCTTTGCTGGATCTGCAGTCTTCCACTCGAACGCACGAAACGAGTTACGTCTCCTCGCCGAAAAATTGAACGCACCTGTGATTGTCACGCGCTGTGGGAAAGGTGCTTTGTCAGAAGACCATCCATTAGCACTACAAATCTGCTACGGCTACCTCGGACGCGAGGCACTCCAACGCGCTGACTGCCTTATTGGAATTGGCCCCCGCTTTACCTCTATTGATACCCGTAATTGGAGTCTGGAACTGCCCCAACCGTTCATCCAAATCGATGAAGATGCAGACGAGATTGGGCTTGAATATCCGTGTGATGTAGGTGTCGTCGGTGATTTGAAACTGACGTTGCAAGCACTCATTGAGGATGTCGCCTCCGGCGAAAATGGATGGGACGAGACGCTGGCAGAACTCCGAACGAAGTTTAATGCACAGCCATCATTACCGGTCATTCATGAGCTAAAGGATGTACTTCCACGAGACACTATCTACGCAATTGATGTGCACGCACTCGGCTACGCCTCTTTCGCTGAATTTCCTATCTACGATCCGCGGACTTTTCTCTATCCGAATATCGGGGTTGCGTTAGGGCACGCTTATCCTGCGGCTATCGGTGCGAAGATTGCTTATCCCGACCGTCCGGTTATTTGCTTTAGTGGCGATGGTGGGTTCCTGATGGGGGCAGTGGAGATGGCAACCGCGATGAAATACGGTATCAATGTCGTGGCGATTGTGGTGAACGACGGGGCTTTGTCAGCGATTAAAGGGTCTCAAATAAACGGATGTGAGGGACGCACGATTGATACTGATCTGCTAAATCCTGATTTTGTCGAGTTCGCACGCTCTTTCGGTGCGTATGCAAAGCGGGTCGAGGATTTGGGTGATTTTAAGGAGACCTTACGAGACGCTCTCGCTGCCGAAAAACCGGCACTCATTGAAGTGATGCTGCAAGAAAAGCAGGACGAAATCATCAACACAATCGGGTGGTTACAGACAGACCCGCTCCGAAAAACGGGTTTTTAACATTCTTTATTCAATTTCACGACACCACACCCTCACTCCTTTGATATTCAGTTAGCTTTTCAAGAAGTAAAAGCTGCTCATCTCGTTCAGTCGGTTCCTCATGCAAGTGTTTAGGTGTGTAATTCATTACCAACGCCTCAAGCATCGGTTTTCTATTTTCCTCTTTCGCACCAACGTAATAGAAGTGCTCCTTGGTTAACATATGAAATTCTGACCACAGTGTCTTAAGAAAGACATTCTCCCGGTGCTGATTGCTATGCCAAGTGGATAAGATGAATTTGCAAGGAGATTGGCTCAGAGTCTCAAATAGGTATTGTTCATTCTCTTCGTCCCAACTATCGAAATAATCGACGTGTCGTCCAACATAAGGCGGATCACAGTAGACAAAATCATCTTCAGAAATCTCTTTGAGTGTTTCTCTATAATCTTGGCAGATAAATGACCAGTTAGAATGCCTCGACATGACGTAAACGTAGTCAACTTGGTTCACTATCTTTGTGATATACCCTTTGGAAAATCTCTGTGGCTTGTGTCCGAAAGGTACATTAAGGTCTCCTTTGCGATTGAACCGAATCATCCCATTGAAACAGCAGCGATTCAGAAAAAGAAAATCTAAAGGCGCATGTGTTTTATTGAACCGATCACGCACTTCATAATAGTAGTCTTGCCCACATCTTGATAGTATTTCGCCTTCCTGTTCAAGGAATTTTCTCACTTTCAAACCATCAATCTTGCCATTCGCTATAGCGTTATAGAAGTTAATCAAATGTGGATTGCTATCTGCAAAGATCGTGTTGCGCGGTATGATATTGAAACCAACGACCCCTGAGCCCATAAAGGGTTCAATCCACCTACCTTCAAAAGACCAGTCTACAGTTCGTTTTATGAAAGGAACCAGTTTGCTTTTTATTCCTTGACACTTAATCGGTGGAATCCTAACTTTCATCATTGCTTACTGCTCCTCACCCCTATTTTTCTCGCTTTGGGTACAATTAACTCAACATCCCCGCCCCTATATGCAATAAAATCCTTCAAGTTTCTAATTTGCTTTGTTTTACCACTATCTTCCGTAATAATAATCTTACCATAGTTCATCCAATAATCATCAAACCACTCCTCACCCAAATCTGAGAACATGCCACGTCC
>JAKZUG010000219.1:0-5354 GCA_047516705.1 Candidatus Poribacteria bacterium
ATTTTATAGCCGTCGCATCGGGCTTGCAGAAGAACGCGCGATCCCGCTTCTCGGCGGCGGAAAAATGACTGGGAAAATTGGCCCCTACGGTATCGGAATTCTAAACGTAGTGACTGACAAATTCCAAGATGATGAGACGGAAACACCCAACGAGGACATATTCAATGAGCCGCGCACAAACTATTCTGTGGTGCGAGTGAACCGAGACATCTTAAAGGGATCAACTGTTGGGGCAATCGTTGTCAACAAGCAAGATGCTGATGTATACAACCGCACGACAGGACTTGATTTTTCGTACCGTCCGACACGAGAGATTAATCTCCAAGGGTTATGGGCACGCACCTTTGAAGCGGATGTCTCAGGAAATAGCAATGCCTTCTTTATTGGCGGCGATTGGCGAACGAACCTGTTTCGACTTGATGCTTCATATACGGACTTCGGCGAGGACTTTAATCCCGGAGTTGGATTCGTTCAGCGTACGGAAGAACGACCGGATGTCCGTCGCTTTCGAGGTGGTGGAAGTTATACCCCCTGGCCCGGCAAATTTGGCATCCGAGAGATCCAAATTGGACCGGAGATTGATATTGTTCTGTCACATGCAAACGAATTGGAAACCCAAGAGATAACCTTTGATACGCAATTTTCGTTTGAAACAGGAGACAACATTGGCTTCCAACTCAAGAACACAACGGAACATCTGGACTGGGAGTTTTTGATTCAAGATGCCACTATTCCAGCTGACGATTACAATTTTACTTCGTTTCAAACATCAATCCGCACCAGCAGCAGCCGGATGATTGCCGGACGACTGAGCGTCGAATTCGGTGAGTTCTATTACGGCACCAGACGCGGTTTCTCAATAAACGTAACCGCCAGACCGACCGCACGACTCAGTATAGAACCCAACATTGAATTTAACCACATCACGCTTCCTGTGAAAAAACTCGACGACAAGATTACGCTCCAGGAGACAGAATTCGATGCCAATGCTTTCGGCGGACGTATCGGCTATTCCTTTTCGACAACACTATTCACAAAGCTGTTTGCACAGTGGAGTACCGATACGGATGTGATCAGTACGAATCTCTTAGTTAACTATATCTACCGTCCCGGTAGCGATTTCTATCTCGTTTTCAACCAGAATTTCGATACACAAGATGGTGGTGCAGAACCTCTTGACTGGACTATTCTCGGGAAAATAACGTACTGGTGGAATCCGTAAACGGTATTCTCGGGCAAGGTCCCCAACAAATCGCGGTATCCTCTATGCACATACGAAAATGATCTTAGCGGACATCGCACCTAACGAACTTTACTAAGGAATTCCATTTAGGAATTCGCAACTTTTGAGGCTTTTAATGAAAAAAGGATTTATAATGAAATCAAACAAATCTTTATTTTTTTACGCCGGTTGGCTATTTACCATCCTATTCACCTTCACTTTGACCTCCAGTGCCAACGCCGAAGAATGGACCAAAAAAGCAGACATGCCGATTCCCAGGCTTTTTTTCTCCGCAACTACGGTTGATGGCAAACTCTACACTATCGGTGGTATGCTTGCCGAACCCGTCGACTTTGTTGACGCTTACGACCCAGGTACGGACAAATGGGTCCAAAAAGCGAGTTTGCCTGCAGCACGTGCAGGCGTTGTAACCTGCGTAGTCGGCGGAAAAATTTATGCCATCGGCGGATGGAGCGGGCAATCACCAGCACTCGGAACGGTTGAAGAATATAACCCAGAGACTGACACATGGACGCAGAAAGCAGATATGCCGACACCGCGCTCGTTTTTCGCTGCGGCTGTTGCATCTGATAAAATATACGCGATTGGTGGTGTTGCCCAAAATGTCGGTCCCGTGTTGGGGGCTGTTGAAGAATATGACCCTGCAACTAACACATGGGCAAAAAAGGCAAATATGCCAACACCGCGTTCAGGAATGGCAGCCACGAGCATTAACGAAAAAATATACCTCTTTGGCGGCACACCTACCGTGCAAGGTCCTGTTCTTGAAACAGTTGAAGAATACGATCCGAGTTCAGATACATGGACGCAGAAATCAGATATGCCGACACCTCGCACCGCTTTGGCTATCGGTGTAGTGGATTCAAAAATTTACGCCATCGGTGGTACATCTGCTGTGCAAGGTCCCGGGCTGGCAACTGTCGAAGTATACGAACCAACCACCGACACATGGATGGAAAGCCTAGAAATGCCAACAGCACGAGTTTTCTTGGGAGCTGGGAACCTGAACGATAAGATTTATGCTGTTGGCGGGGTTGCTGAAGGCTTAGGTCCCGCGATTCTCCCAACCGTTGAGGAATTCGCGCCGAGTCTGAGCGTAGCAGCACTGGATAGATTTCTCACGTTCTGGGGAAAAATAAAAACAGCGGATTAAAATCGTATGTGGAAAACTCTCGCTTTACACCGAAGCCACAATTACTGATATAGCATTGATAGGCGCGCTTTGTAAGCGAAGCGCGCCTACCACTCAATATTTAATTTTTTGGATTTCACTGTCCCCACGGTCTCGCCTGCTTGATTAAGATCTTACCATTGTTTGTAATCTTGAACTCAATCTCCATAGCGAACGCTTTCGTCTGGGCATTGGGGCCATAAAGTTGACTAAATTTGTTGTGTATCATGCCGAGATAACCGTTTAGTTCACGCAAATAGGCATCCGTTAGGATCCTTCCAACATCCGTTGTCAGATTAGAAGTCGTCACAACTCTATAGCTATTGCTATCCCACCAATCTAACAAAATCTCTTCTGGAATAGATTGATCTTTAGGATTCGTCACGAGATCCTCACCGACTTGGGTGTTGAGGTAATAATTGCCGATAGTCTGATAAACGACATCATCGGTAACAGCTACCCCATTTGCCATCTCGTTTTCAAAATTAGGATGGACAAGCACCGCCATAGCAGTGGTAAAGTGATCAATGCGATAGAAATTACGAGCCTCAAATGCTCGGAAATTCCAGAGGCTTGCAAACACTTGCTTAATCGACTTAGAGAGGTGTCCCTCGTCTGGATTATGTGTGTAGGAGTCGTATAAACCTGCGCCGCTGAAACCGGGCAGATCCTCGTTGTTCGTGCTGGAGCGGCATCGGAGAGACGCGCCTTCTGGAAATGCGTTTTGCAATTCCGAAAGCGTGTCCATCATCCACTCCGGCATCTCACCCTCTTTGATGTCTGTCCTAAACCTTTTTAGCGCAGCATCCCGCGTGTCATAGTCACTCTGAAACGCTGGATCATCGAGTAACGCCTCAATTTTCGCATAAAAGCCGTTGTGTTTCATGAATGCATCGTAAAAGTAGAACGGAATGCCAAACCCATTCGGGACCGTTCCACCCGGAAATCCAAATGTGCGCAGCGTTGCTACATTCGCTGTCTTCACACCGAAGCCTGACGCGTCCGCAAACCCGATGTCATCAAGCGGTAGTATCTTTGTAATTGAGAGGTCTCGCTTAGGTTTCTGTGTTTTCGGCGGACGTAAATCGGCGAAGTGAGTTTCTACCTCTTTAAGTGTTGCTTCCCTAATTTCAAAACCGTCTGCTTCCACTTTATAGTAGACATACTTACCGATGAGTGGCGCAATTGCCTTGTGCTCCCATGCCTCAGTGATGAAAGCGTTGGGCACTTTGTCCTGAATAGCCCGGAGGTTGACATGCGAAAGTGGCGTTTGACGAACACCGGTAATAACTCCGGCAACCCGTGACATCTCGTTTGGTAAGGTTTTGCAGATAACGATATCGCGCGGCGTGGGGCGTTCGTTTGCTTCCAGCACACGCAGCCGACCGAATGATGCCGCCTGGTTCAGCGGCAGATAAGCGATATTGGCGTACAGGTCATCCTCAAAATAGACTGGGAATTCCGCTGCATCATACAAAGCCTTCTCACTTCTATAAATCCCGATAGCACCCCATAAAGGGCAATAACCGAGCCGATTCTTCAGTGTCGGCATTTTCGACACGAGCAGATCGTGGGCAAGTTTAATCTCTTCAAACGGGAATGCGTCGTTTGGGTTAAACTCAAAAGTGTAGACTCCCGGTTCATCACTCGGTGACATGGAAAGCGGACGATAGCTAAGCACACCGCGCATCTGTCCTTGACCACGCCCTAAACCTGCAGCACCCATGAAACTTCCATGGGAACGATGCGTCTTCGTATTCATGAAATAAAGTTGTGGATTTGGTGTATGCGTCCTCTCAATCTGAAATTTTACAAATTCTATTCCGATCAACTGGGTATCAATACGTACTTCTGTGCCTTGATAAGACAATTTCTTAAATGTCTCGCGGTCGGGAATCGTTGCTGCACCATCCTTGAATGCGACCTGATCCGGGTTCAGGCGCGGCCCTGAAGGTTCCCTTGAACCGCGTCCCCTGCCGAATCCGCCGCCTCCGCGAGATCCGTCCCGCTGACTACTTTGCATTTCGCGAATCTCGCGCTCGCTGAACTTGTTACCTCTCGCAGCTTCAAGCCGCATCACTCTGAGCATCAGGTTGGTTTCAGCGTCGCTGAGCGCACCATTGAGGTCAAGGTCAAACCGTTTCTCGTCTACTGAAAGTTTACGCTGCGCCCAAGAACTTAGCACGGCTATCGTTAAAAACATTAGGACACAAGCGATAAGGACTATGATAACATGTCTTCTTTTCATTTATTTTCCTCTCCAAGCGTTGGAAGTTTCTGGAGGCAGTACGCCCCCTTACTTAGATTAGGCAAATGAATACCGAATTTGTTCGGAAAAGACAGAGTATCTTTCGCGACGTAGGTTTTCCTCTGTAGGGGATGATAGACACTGGACACGTTCTGAATGTGGTTCTCACCACGACAGAACATCACTGTTGGTGAGACAGGAGCGGTTAAGGAGTTGGTTCACAACAAATCTCATACTTTTAGCGGGTTACCATTTCGCTTTTCAATTTCGCCCAAGCCGTGGTCAGTTTCGCTTGAGCAGAAACCGCTGCAAAACCGAGTGCAATAGATAATCCACTGTCGGCAATCGCTTGCGCATCATTTTCTGAGAGTGCAACATTGAAAAAGGCAATCTCATCAATGAGACCTGTGAAAGCCTCTTGCTTGTCGTCTCTAGAACCGATATACTTAGGGCCCGGTATAAATGGACCTCCGGCAGCATTGGATGCTTCTAACTCACCATCAACATAGACTTTCACTGTTTTACCGTCATAAGTACCTGCAATCTGATGCCACTTATCATCGTTCAATAAGGTTGTAGACCACGTGTTATGCGGAATCGGTTGTGCGCACTGTCCAGCGAAATTTAATTTGTGGTTCTGCAATGTCAAGATAACGTCGCCGCAGGGACCTACGATGATGTCAGACCATGCG
>JAKZUG010000220.1:0-8003 GCA_047516705.1 Candidatus Poribacteria bacterium
TTCCTAACCTCGCCAACTCGGGTGTAAAGATAATTATAGACTTTACTATAATAGTTATCGGTAATCAGACCAGAGCAATATGTGGCAGGTGAACAGTACGCAACCGCCACAGTGCCTTCCGACAACTGACAACTATTAAAACTGATATGCTGCTTTTGCGTTTTGCCAAAAGTACTTTGCTTTAACGGCATCACCTTTCGCACTGAAGTAGTCGTTCACAATTTGTTGCACGACTTTATACGGCGCGAAGCGTTCCGAGACGGGCCAGTTGCTTCCGTAGATGAGCCGATCCTCACCAAAGGCATCCCATAGAACGTCTATCGTTGGGGTGTAGTAAGCAACATCCGTCGGTGCGGGGGTTTGTCCGGTGTGTTCTGCTAATCCTGAGACCTTGCAGTAAATGTTCGGATAGCGCGCCACTTCTTGGATGGCGGAAACCCATCCCGCGTCGGGTGGCTCTTCTGATATGCCTACACCTGCAATGTGGTTGATGACGATGCGGATCTCCGGTGTATGTTCGACCAGCGTCGGCAGCGTTGATAGCATATCGGGATTAATCAGCAGATCTAAGGTGAGTTCTTTCGCTGCTAACTTCTCAATATTTGCCATGAAGGTAGCGTCACCAATTGCCCTTAAGTGTCCGCCACCGAGGCGTATCCCGCGGAAAAGTGGATTCGCAGAGAATCGGTTCAGGTTATCCTCAAAATCGGCTGTCGGTTCTAAATGTCCAACGAAACCGACAATAAATGGTTCGTCAGCGGCGAGGTCGAGAATCCACTGGTTATCTTCAAGCCATTTACTCGCCTCAACGATGACAGTGCCTGTTACGCCTTCACGGACCGCGAGGGCTTTGTAATCTTCTGGCATAACCCGTCGGTAAAGGACCTTATCATTGGGATCCGGCCACGGTACACCTTCAGGTCGTGTTGGATCGTAGAAATGCGTATGTGTATCAATAATCATAAATATCTCTCCATATTATTTATTCTTCTTCTGTTTACGGGTTGTAGTCCGGATCCAGAGCAGCAAAAGAAACGCGAGCTGCAACGTGATGCCTTAAAACTGAGAATGGGGCAGGCACTCAACCCGACAGATGCGGAAGGGCATCTTGAACTCGGTAAAATCTATCGTAAATTGGGTGAGTCTGAGAAAGCGATAGAATCATTTCAAAACGCCATTGCGCTTGATGACAAACACGAGCACGCCTATAACAATCTCGGTTTGGTTTATACCGACCTCCGTTTGTTTGTGCTTGCGATTGAGATGTTCCAAGCTGCACTGGAGGTGTCACCCGGAAATCCCGCCTTCTATAACAATCTCGGTTACGCTTACAATATGACAGACCAGTTTGAGGAGGCACTCACCGCCTACCGCAGCGCAATTGAGTCGGATCCAACTTTTGTTGATGCTTATTACAACCTCGCCGATGCCTACCTCAACCGCGATATGTATCAGGAGGCTATTCAGTCCTATGAGGCGGCACTCGAAATCGGAGAGGGCGACGCTGATGTCTATTTTAACATCGGTCTCGCTTACGAAGAAAACGAGCAGTTCCTCCGCGCCATCCAATCCTACGAAAAAGGTTTATCTCTTGATGACACCGACGTAGAAGCTTACTATCGCCTCGCACATGCCTATAAAAAAAATGGCGATCCGCTCATGATGCGTCGTTATCTGGAGACGTTTTTGGAACGGGCAAAGGATCTTCCGTATCTTGAAGAAGAGGTCCGCACTGCGGAGCAGATGTTTGATCGATAGCGTTCTTTCTCAAAATCAGAAAATATTCTGATTTCATCCCGTCTGGATTCTTATTCTTCCGTGCACCGAAGAGTTGACGCGTTTTAATCCTATCCTCATAAACCTTTTCAAACCCGAACCCGTGTTCCGTAAAATACTCCGCCAATATTCGCCATATTTCGACAGTTATGCCGTCAATCCGTGGATTACCGACGAAGATGCAGGCAGCTGCATTCGGCTTTAATTGATTCATCGCATTTTCAAGGGCATTGACGGTATGACAAAAATAGGAATCGAGCCGTTTTCGGAGGTCATCCCGAGTGAGCGTTTCCCTAATTTTATCCAATGTTTCGGTCTGAATTACCCGATCTGCCTTCCGATACGGGATTTCAAGCCGTGATAATTCTTTAACCTCTTCCTCGGTGTGTCCTAACCAAAACAGATCCATCTTCGTGGAGCGGATGTATTCCTGCGCTTGGAGATATGGCGGTGATGTGATTAAGGCATCACATTTGTATGGTACAGCGACATACGACGAATCAACACCACCCTGAAATTCCACTTTATTTTCATGCTGCTGTGTATACACCACAAAGTCGTTGAGGTTTCTTAACGTTTTCAAGGAGAGACTGTGAACCATCTCATCTAACTGTTCTTTCCAATTCTCCTGAAGCAGCTCTTCTATAGCCTGTAACTTACGTTTGGATCTTGCAAGTTTGGGGGTCCTGTCTTCTGTATAGGAGAAGCGTTTGTTAACCTTCAACAACGCCGATTTGATGATGGTAGAATAGACCGTGTCATCCGCATTGTGTATGAAACCCCAGTATTGCGATAGCATTTCTAAGATTTCAGGCGCGTACCAGTAGTCAACATTTGACCATGCAGGTATGAACTTGTGGTTACTTTCTCGCATCGCCTCTAAAAGTTTACACAAATCTGCTTCGCGCAGTCTCTCTTTACCGTGGTAAACCTTGAGCGGCATAATGTGATTCAGAAGCAGGTTGAGATCAAAGAGAATAGCGTTGCGTTTGCACAGATACGCCTCAACACCGACTGTCCCCGAACCTGCGAATGGATCAATAATCCAATCCCCTTCCTTTGTGTAGGTGTTTATCGCGTAGCGGACAATCTGCGGAATGAATTTCGCGGGATAGGCGAAAATAGCGTGTGTCAGATAGCCGGTATCGTCGATTTCAGGAACGAGGTCGCGAAATGAAACCAACTCTACACCGTCAGAGGTCGTTTCCTCTTTTGGGGCTTCAAATTCGTTATCTATGGGAAAAAGGGTGAATTGTGCTTCCAGATTTCGGTGTTTCATAAGCCCCTACGAGGTATGTAGAGCAAATTTGACGCGCAAACATATCAAAAGGTTATTGCGATTTTTCCACTTCTTTCGCGCCTTCAATCTCTTCCTCTGTTAGTTGGAAGTCAAACACCTCTTCTCCTTCTTCGACGACTTCTGTTTCCGTATCCGGTGTTACGGCTCCTTGGGTTATCTCTGTGGGTTGCGAGGTCTCCTGCACGGCGGCTTCCGTCGTTTCGAGTTTCTTTGCGCTGCCACCGAGGATAGTCAAAACCACAATTGCCGTAACGCAGACACTTGTGACTGTCAACGCAATTGGGCGTTTCCAGAGGACAGCACGTTCGCTTCTGTCTAAGAAGGGGAGAAACAGTAGCAGCAACATGCCGACCGTCGGAATCACAAACGTTCCAAAGACTTCAAAGGGACCTTGGAAGTACTTCAGCAGTTGGAATAGGAACAGGAAATACCATTCGGGGCGCGGATCGTAATCGGCATTCGTCGAATCAGCGACATTTTCAAGCGGAACGGAAACAAACAACGCAGCGGCTGCGAGAATTACAAAGAGGATTAGCATGCCGACAACATCTTCAAATACCTGATCCGGATAGAACGGTTTTCCGGTCTTCATTTCCTCTGGTGTGTTCTTTGGGGTGCCTGAGGAACCGTAGTATCGAACGAAGAAGAGATGCACACCTACCAAACCGAAAGCTAACCAAGGCAGCCAGATTGTGTGGAGCGCGTAAAACCTTGACAGCGTCACAGCACCTATTTCCGAACCACCGCGCATCACCTTAGCAACAAAATCACCTAATCCAGGGGCAGTCCTGGCGATTTCCACACCGACAACCGTTGCCCAATATGCTTTCTCATCCCACGGGAGTAGATAACCTGTAAACCCGAAACCGAGTACAATCAATAGGAGGAAAACGCCGAACATCCAAGTGAGTTCACGTGGGGCTTTGTATGAACTGTAGAGGACAACCCGGAGCAGATGCAGGACAACGATAATGACCATCGCGCTCGCGCCCCAGTAGTGTAAGCCACGCACGAACGCGCCGAACGGGACCTCTTGGCTGATATAGGTTACGGCGTTATGTGCATGTTCCGGTGAAGGCGAATAGTAGAACGCGAGAAACGCACCTGTCGCCGCTTGCAATAGCAGCAGAAACATCGCTAAACTGCCGAGTGAGAAAAGCAGATTGATATGTTTCGGCAGCGGTTTGCGCAAGTGCGCAGAGAACTCCTCTAACGGGAGGCGCTCGTTGAGAAATCGCCTCATCTACGTCTCCTTTACGTATAGGATGCCTGCTTCTACTTTGACTTCAAGTTTCTGCAACGGCTCTGGCGGCGGACCCGCGATAACGGCTCCAGTCTTATCGAATATCGCACCGTGACAGGGACAGAGGAATAACTCTTTCTGTTCGTCCCACCGGACGAGACAACCGAGATGTGAACAGGTTCGCGAAAAGACGCTCCACTCTCCGTCGCCAGCGTCGGTCACGTAGACCGAACGCTTCTTTGTCGCTTGAACCCAGCCATCTTTTGCAGTGAAGGTATAGTCCACCTTTTTAAACCGACTATTTTTCAATCGGTCGGCGAGGCCTAAATCGACCCATTTCGATTCCGCTTTTTTGAAGGCAGGCGAGATCGCAAAACCGATGAGCGGAATGCCGGCAGCGAGGCTTAGCACGCCACCGACAAACGCAGTCGCAATTTCTAAAAATGAACGTCTACCCCTTTTCTCCATCAATTCTCTCCTTTTTCAATTATCAGTTATCAGTGGAAAAGTTGTCGAACGACGGATCTGATCTGTATCAGGTCCCTTTCAATGACTGGATACTATTCCCACTGATAACCAAAAACCGAGAACTGAAAACTATAGACTACCGTTTCCGCGTTTGCCCTTCAAACGGTGCACGCAGATCGTAACGTCCGTCTTCAAGAACCGGTAGCGTGCCGTCGTTCACCATGAGTTCGAGTGGCAATTCTTTCGTTTCCATCGGCATGTTAACGACGTTCTTGATCCGCAAAGATTCATAGATAGCTAACATGATTTCAAGCGTATAACGGGCTTGCACGCCACTGCCGCGATGGTCAGAGATGTCTCCCTCGATCCACTCGACCAGTTCCTGATATTGGTTCTTAGGCTCTGGTGGTGGTGTAATGGTTTGCCACCCCTTCGCGTCTCCATTTTGGAGTAGAAGTGTCCCGTCAGGTCCGTTGCGAATTTGCCCCTCTGTACCAGCGATTTTTGGCATTGAGACAGGCGGTTCCGGCAAATCGCCTTCATAGATGCCGCGTGCCCCACCTTCAAAGCAGACCAACCCCATACAGAGGTCTTCACAAATCGTGCGGCGTTCCCACCGGTCCGTAGTCCGAGATGTCTGTCCAATTACCCACAAAGTTTCGGGATCGGACAAAGTAAATCGCCAACCGTCGATTGCGTGTGTGCCTGTATTCAATAGTCCCGCATGTTTTTTCGCGCTGTGGTGGAGGGTTATCGGTTCGCCAATTGCCCCTGCAGCGACGAGCCTGCGTGCCTCTATATTTGCTGCGGAATATCTGCCTTGGTGACCGATGATAAGTTTAACATCGTTCTCTTGGCAAGCAGCAAGCATAGCGTCGGCTTGTCCGAGTGAGGCAGCCATCGGCTTCTCACCGATAATCCCTTTTACACCTGCCTTCGCTGCCGCGACGGTGGCTTCCGCCCGCGGTCCTTGCCATGTTGTGATACTGACGATATCCAAGTCCTCTTTTGCCAACATTTCATCAACGTCAGTGTAGATAGCGGGGACATCGTACTCATCCGAAACCCGTTGCGCTGCTTCTTCAAAAATGTCCATCGCTGCTACGACTTCCGCCCCAGGATGATTGCTCCATGATCTGGAATGGGATCTGCCCATCCCGCCGCAGCCGATGATTCCGACGCGGTATGTCTGATTTGCCATCTATTAGTCTCCTTATTTTGGCGTTCAAACAAACTCCTAAAACCGTGTTGACTATTCTATCACCGTAGTTTATTTTTGTCAAATTTTTCCACCAGCACGAGTGCGTCCGTATTTTGTCAAAACCAGGATTTTCAGGATTACAGACGATAAGGTTCAGTTATCGGTTGTCAGCAGTCAGTGAGTGTCGCGACCAGGAGGTCGCTCCTACAAGAAAGACCTTGTGACTTGACAAACCTCCTGAAACGTTGCAAACTATAGAAAGCGTTATAGACTTGTAGACTACGACGAAAGAGAGGATTATCAAATGGCTGATTATGAAGATAAAGGTTCCGAGATTCGGGTGACAAACCTTGAGGCTTTCCCGATGGGTGTGAAAGCCTACGTCAAGATTGAAACCAACATGGGTGTTACAGGTTGGGGTGAGATCAACAATATGGAGACGACTGTCACCTGTGCATTGGCGCGTTCCTTGTCAGAAATGATCATCGGAGAAAACCCGACACGGATTGAGCACCACTGGCAACGCCTGTTCCGTGCACATCGTAACATCCGAGGCGGCGGATTGATGGTCCATACCATCTCCGCTATTGATATGGCATTATGGGATATTGCTGGAAAACTCTGGGGAGTGCCGGTCTATCGCTTACTTGGAGGTCCCTGCCGCGATAAGATTTGGAAATATCCGAGTCCGAAAGCGATAAAAACGGGACCGGGAGGTTCTAAACCGTTTGCGGGTTCCCCCGATGAGATTGCTGATCTGGTGAAACGTGTGCGCGATGCACGGGAAAAGGTCGGTTCCGATGGCGCGGTGATGTTTGATGCACATAGCTGCTTACCACCGCCTATCCTTAAACAGTTTGCCGGTTATCTACAGTCCGATGACCTGCTTTTCTTAGAGGAGGCATGGGTTCCTGGCAATATTGAAGTGATGCGGAAAATCCGAGAGTCCGTCCCCGTGCCGCTCGCAACTGGAGAACGCGACCGCACAATATGGGAGGTTCGCGAAATCCTTGAAGCGCAGGTGATTGATATCCTTCAGCCTGACTGTGGACACGGTGGTGGCATCACACAGGTCAAGAAGGTTGCTGCGCTCGCTGAGGCACATCACGTACCGATCGCACCACACTGCACAATGTCCTACCTCGGTCTCACGGCGAGTTTTCATCTATCGGCTGCTGTGCCGTTTTTCCTTATCCATGAAGGCTATGAGAATGTCCTTCCAGACGGAGTTGCTCACAAAACATGGGAGATGGACGAGGAAGGCTACGTTTCGCTTCCAGAAGGACCTGGTTTAGGCGTTATCGTGGATGAGGCGAAGGTGATTGAAGTTGGACAGGAGCCGGGAAGGCGTTTTACTTGGCCCAATAGTAGATTGGCAGATGGCTCTATCGCTGATTATTAAACCTCTCATCAGATTATAGGCGCGCTTTGTAAGCGCGCCTATCCGCCGCTAAGCATACCTCCATTTTTCCCAGTAACAAAAATTTTGTATAAAAATTCATTTTATGCAACCTTAACCGGTACACATTTGGCACGCGGAATTTTCAACCTCAGCCAAAATGATAAAGTCTTCACGTCTACTGGTTTTGGCACGAACGGACAAGGTGGTGGCGACCCGTCGCCGATGTACATGTTGCTACACTATCTTAAGCACGGTTGGGATCTCTTTAGATTTTCTTTAGTTGTCGGTAGTTGTTGGGAACAGGGAGGCGGATGGAAATCACGGGCGACAACAACGTTAGAGGGTTATGAAGCGGTGAATGTATCCGCAGGCACTTTTTCGTCATGCCTGAAACATAAAACTGTTTTCACAGATGCTGTTACGGCTTTTATTCAAATTATCTGAGAAATTAGAGCAGTTGACACAAAATACTTGGCAGTAAAAACATACAACTTTTTGCGACATTGTTTGTATAAATACTATAGGATGACAAGCGTTAGCGCATCAAAGACCGTTTTGACACAACAAGGGACAGCAGCTCTAAAAGTAGAGAGGGCTTCAGTAAGTCTCTGGC
>JAKZUG010000221.1:0-8047 GCA_047516705.1 Candidatus Poribacteria bacterium
GGAAATACACGGAGTGGATGGAGGACTGTCATGAGATTGTATATCGCTGCTATCATCAGTATCGCCTTCTTCGGGATACTCGCGAGTTTCGCTAACGAAAAGGCAGAACCCACACCACCAAAAGTAGGCGACACAGCACCCAATTGGACGCTCCAAGACCCCGAAGAGAAAGAACATAACCTGAAAAAATTGCGCGGTAAAGTCGTCTTCCTCATTCTGGGCAATCGGAAAATTCGGAAGGAAGACGATAAATGGGCAGAGGCGTTCCAGAAGGATTACCGAGAGAACACACAAGCTACCGCCTATATCATCGCCGATATGCGCAGTGTTCCCGGGTTCATACCGAAACGGTTTATCAGAGGGCAACTCAAGAAGAACCCACCTCCTGTAAAATTCCTACTGGACTGGAAAGGAGAGGTGCATAAACAATATCAGACGGAAAAGAAGAAACCGACGCTCTACCTAATCTCGCAGAAAGGGATGATCGTGTTCCATCAAAAAGCGAATTTCAAACCAGAAACTTACGCTGAGTTGAAAAAGGAAGTCGACAAACTCTTGGCAACACCTGAGGCAAAGTAAACCACCGTGAATTTACCCGCGGCACCAGTCTATCTCTTATTGTAGAACAGAGCTCAACCGTATACAACCTTCTGAAATAGGAGAAAAATATGTCCACAAAATCTAAAGTAGAAAGATACCTGTCCAGTCCAATCTTTTCTCTTATTGCAGGTCTGCTGCTCATTGGGTGCAGTTTATTTGCGCTGAGTGTAGCGAACAACTTATTTTTCCTTATTTTAATGGCGATCCTATCCCTTTGCGGAGTCTATGCAGCACTATACGGAATCCTCACGATATCAGACGGAAAAGAGGCTGGTAGAATGTTGATCGGAAAAACCCTTGAAGACTATTTATCCAGTCCAATCTTTCCTCTTGTTATTGGACTGCTCCTTGGCGGATTCGGACTGTTCGCGATGTGGGTAGCGGCAGACGATACGCTGTTTCACATCTTAGCGTTATTTCTAACTGTCTGTGGCTTCTCCGTCGCGGCATACGGGCTTATGGGCACATTAGAGAACAAACAGCCCAGAAGACTTACTAAAAGTGAACGACAAGAAGTACGCGCACTTTCTCAGAGCCTGAAGGTAAGTTACCCGACTTACACATTGAAGGTTCACAAATTGAAAGAGAAGCACGAAATGCTCCACGAGAAGTTCCCTGAAGTTCGGGCATACGCTGATGAATTCAACCACCATCTTAAGATGTTCCAGTCTGGGTTAGTTGAATTGGAAACACAACTTCACGATAATCTGAGGAAACACGCCCCTGTTATAGACAACGACAACGTAGACGGTGTCGCTAAGAAAATCATCTGGTCGGATAAGCAACTTGAGTTGACGCAGTTAGGGACCGCCTTAAAAATATTAACTGAGACAGAAAGTCCGGTAGTGCCGGAGAATTACCGTAACGTGTTGAATCGCATTCGTAAAGACTTTAAAAGACTGGATGGCGGCGTAACGCTTTACCACGAATTACTGACAACGTGTACCAGAGAGACCGATACGTTTGACGTTATCCAAGCGTTGAAGGAAGAAATTGAAGGGATCGATGCCCTGATAGCGCAGCATGAAGCCGAATTGCAAAGACTGGAGACAGGCACCCTAACGCAATACGAGATGTCAAAAATGGCACTGTCAATGTTTCAAGAACGTTTTGACGAGTTCAAAGCGGGTTGCGAGTTTTAATAGCAAGCTTGCCGAAAGGATAAAAGAAAATACCTATGAAATATCTCGTCACCGGTTGTGCTGGATTTATCGGATGGAAAGTGACGGAATTCTTATTGGAAGCAGGGCATACCGTCGTTGGGGTTGATAATATAAACGCTGCGTATGACACACAAGTCAAGCAGTGGAGACTCAAGCATCTTGTAGGCGTTCCAAATTTTCAATTTCACCGTTCAGACATCTGTGACAGGGAAGCATTGCGCCCGATATTCGACACCTCTTATGACGCTGTGATTAACCTCGCGGCGCGCGCCGGTGTGCGGCAGTCTGTTGAAGATCCGTGGGTATACGTGGATACGAACGTGACCGGGACGTTGAATCTGTTGGAATTGTGCCGCGAGTTTAAGGTAAAGAAATTCGTGTTGGCTTCAACATCAAGCCTTTACGGTGCCAATAATTCGCTGCCGTTCAGCGAGGAGGCGAACACAGATCAACCGTTGTCCCCTTACGCCGCCTCAAAAAAAGGTGCCGAATCGCTCTGCCATAGTTATCATCATCTCTACGGCATCGACGTGACAATCTTCCGCTTTTTCACTGTCTATGGACCCGCTGGTAGACCCGATATGAGCGCATTTCGGTTTGTACAGTGGATTAGCGAAGGAAAACCGGTTATTGTCTATGGCGATGGCAAACAGTCCTCGCGAGATTATACCTATCTCGAAGACATCGCTCGTGGTGTGATAGCAGGACTGAAACCTCTTAAATACGAAGTGATTAATCTCGGTTCAGATAGTCCCATCGTGCTTATTGATACGATCCGGCTTATAGAAGAACTCGTTGGCAAGAAAGCGGAACTCTCACATCAACCGTTCCACCCGGCAGATGTGCTTGCAACGTGGGCAGACATCCGAAAAGCAGAAAAACTCTTAGGTTGGCGACCACAGGTTACTTTTCGAGAAGGGATAATGGCACTTGTGGAATGGTATCAGGCAAATCGAGAGTGGGCAAAGGACATCCAGACAGACTAAACCGCAGATACAACCTATGAACCGTTACGTTGCGTTAAAAGCGTGACCGCCTTTTCCAAGGCATCCGCGTCCACCTTTATTTTCGCTATCCCCACTTCGCGTTGCACGTAAGTCAGCGTATGTTCCGGACTCATCGGAGCAGCAATGTCTTGCACAATCTTATGGAGTCGTTTAACATCGGCTTTTTTGATACCGGTCTGTGCTTCAACGCGGGTGTGTAGTACAGCCGGAGATTCCGGTTCTTCAACAGGTTTTGCTTGCTTGGCACCGGTGGATCTGGCATTAGGTTCCGACTGTGCAGATGACGCTATCGGTGTCTTCGCACGGCGGACACGTTTTTGAGAGGTTCCCTGTTTAGAAGACTGGATCTTCCCTACCTCCAAGGATTTGACACCACATTCCTTACACAACTTCGCCGTGACATCCGCCAAGGTCATCGTTACAATGATTTCACTGATTGACCCACAGAGTTCGCATTCAGCAAGGTTTTCGATGCTTGCAAGGATTTCCGCCTGTATTACCAGCATCTTTTCCTTGTCGGTCTTTGTCTGCTTCTCTTTCTGGCAGAGCGCGATCAGTTTCTCTGCAGCTTTCTCAATTGTGTCTAAATGTCCCATGTGTCCCCCAACTGGTAGGCGCGCTTTGTAAGCACACCGATTCGCGGTATATTGTTAATTGCAAAATCTACTCACCATAAACGCTATTCGCAGGCGAGATTTGTGACAGGAAGTGTGCTTATCCGAGACAATTATTAGGGCTTTTGTGAGGCAGCGAATTTTTTATCTGTATAAAGCTTATATTCAAAACTATCCAGCAGTGCTTCGCAACTCGCGGAGATGATATTCTCTGAGACACCGACGGTTCTCCAACTTCGCTCCCCATCGCTCGCTTCAATTAGCACCCGGACTTTTGAACCGGTGCCTGCTTTGGTATCCAGCACCCGGACTTTGTAATCTATGAGTCGGACTGTCTGCAAGGCGGGATAGAACTGCTCAAGTGCTTTTCGGAGCGCTGTGTCGAGTGCGTTGACCGGACCATCTCCATCGGCAGCAGTATGTGCAGTTAGACCGTCTGGCGTTGTGACCTTTACCGTTGCTTCAGAACGCATGGCGTAGTCACTAAACTGCTCAATAATCACGCGAAAACCGACAGGCTCAAAAAAGGATTCATACCCGTTAAACACCTTATGTGTTAAAAGCTCAAACGATGCTTCAGCGGCTTCGTATTGGTAGCCTTCCTGCTCAGCTTCTTTGAGACGCTTGAAGAGTTCTAACACCTGCGGCGAATTCTTATCGTAATCGGGATACTCCTTCTCGATTTTTTTCATGATGGTGCCGCGTCCAGCTTGGTCAGAGACGAGAATCCGTTGTGTATTGCCAACCGTTTCCGGCACGATATGTTCATAGGTAAGGCGATTCTTACGGATCGCATCGGTATGTAGACCACCTTTATGCGCAAAGGCGGAACGCCCAACGTACGGTTGACGTTCATCATGCGGGAGGTTCGCCAATTCACTGATGAGTCGTGATACACTCGTTAACGCTTGCAGCTGCGTATCGCTGAGACACTTTATTCCGAGTTTGAGTTGAATTGTAGGGATAATAGAGGCAAGATTTGCGTTCCCACAGCGTTCACCATAACCGTTGAATGTGCCTTGTACGTGGGTCGCGCCGGCTTGAACAGCCAATACTGAGTTTGCCGCGCCCATCCCAGCATCGTTGTGCATGTGGATACCAACAGGCAAAGACAGTTCGGAGAGGACGACCTCAATGCTTTCCTGAATTTCTAACGGCAATCTACCGCCGTTGGTATCACAGAGGACGAGACAGTTCGCACCACCCGCGGCAGCGGCTCGCAGTGTTTCTACCGCATACGCAGCATCATCGGCGTAGCCATCAAAAAAGTGTTCTGCATCGTAAATTACCTCGCGACCGTTCTCCACGAGGTAGCGGACAGAACTCTCAATTAATTCTAAGTTCTCTTCTGCCGTCACCCGCAGGACATCGGTCGCATGAAGTCGCCAACTTTTCCCAAAGATCGTGACGGTTCGTGCGCCAGTATCCAGCAAAGCGGTCAGATTCGGATCTGCATCAACGGTATAAGTAGGATATCTCGTGCTACCGAACGGTACGATCATTGCCGTTTTCAGCACCATCCCCTTTGCTCGTTTGAAAAATTCTATATCCTTCGGATTAGAGCCGGGATAACCGCCCTCAATATAGCGGATGCCTAATTTATCAAGTGCCTCTATGATGATGAGTTTATCTTCGACAGAAAACGCCACGCCTTCTGCTTGGCTGCCATCCCTGAGCGTTGTATCGTAAAATTCAACCATGTTATTTTTCACTGCAAGTTTTGGCTTGCGCTTTTGAATATAGGCTTGCAAGCTTTGCCCTACAACGCCACAATTCGGTATCTCCTTTTAATAATTCTTACTGAAATTCTATCACATTTTAGGGCAAAAGTCAAGATATTTGTAGTCTCTCATAGGGCTATTTAGTTTTGGGATTTTTAGCCGTTTTGCTCGGAAGATCGCGAGCACAGCTCGCTCCTACAGGGATATGTCGCGATTCGGAGATCCCTCCTACAAAAGAACTAAATGACTCTAAGTCTCTCATTTGTGCCATTTTTCGGATGAAAAAATAAACCCGCAGGCAATTTTTTCGTCTAAACACATGAGCGTGCTTCATAAATCATACCATTGCTATTTGTATGGTTTTCATAACAGGTAATTTCCAGAAGTCCCGCTGATGGTTGACAGCTTGTGCATGCTTCAACTTGGCATCGGTTAACTTGATATTTAGCAAAATCCATAGTAAAATTAAAGTGAACCTTTTTGCAACAGAATCTGTCTTAAGTCGTAAGTCACAAATAGATGTCTATACACGGTTCCCAAACACAAATGCTATGAAGAGAAACACTTAAGAAATACGCATGGAAAACGGAGACAACGGAGGAAAAATAAATGAAAATTGCTACTAATCGCGGAAGCGTCATTGCAAAACTCGGAATAGGCTGCCTCGTATGCCTACTCCTCGGTTTTGGGGTACTGCTCTACGCCCAAGAAAAAACAAAATCAGAGTTCATCGGTACAAAACCGGAAATGAACGCTGCTAAAATGAAAGAGATGGATGCCTCCAAAATGCAGGCAATGATGCCACCGAGGGAACAAGCCGGGGCACAACGCAATAGGTCTTGGGGACGCCAAAACCGCGGGGGCGTTGACTTCGGAGAGAATACAGCATTTTACAAAACCATCATTGACCACAATCTCTTCCATCCGTTGGGGTGGACACCGCCAAACAACGAACCCGCATACAGTTTGATCGGCACTGCTGTTGACCCAAACGGTGCAATATCACAGGCGACGCTGCTTGAGACAAGATCTAACCGCTACCACTTTGTAACTATAGGAACAAAACTCGGTGACATAACAGTAAAAGACATCCAAGCCAGACAGGTAATCCTGGACAAAACTGGAGAAAATATAACGCTCAAAACCGGGGAGTTCCAACCTCTCACGGTTAAGGGGGAACGCGGTGGCGGTAGAGAAGGTGGACGCAGCGAAGGTGGCTCCGAAAATCAAGGCAATAACAATGCAGGGCAAAACCTAGCCAAAGCCAAACAAACTCAAGGGCAAAACTCACAGATGAGAAGGATGGCAGAGAGAATGAGGAACGCTTCAGAACAGGAACGGCGAGAGATGATGGAGCAATTCCGGAGACAGCGTGGTGGAGGTAATAGAGGTAGTAGAGGTGGTAGAGGTCGCGATAGATAGTGTCCCAACTACCTCAGAACTTACACACATCCCATTTCTTTCAAGGCGCGGTTTGTAACCGCGCCTTTTTTATTTCAATAAATAACTACGCTGCCTTTTCAACGTTCTCCGGCATGTTTTCAAGTCGAGAGAGCCAGTAGCCGACATCAAACGATTCATCACCGATCAGGAACCGCCACTGCTTGATCCGGTTGACGATCTCAAGTCGGACATCGTTCCCATACCATCTGTGATTCCTACCTAAGAGGCCGTGGATCGGTGCCGTCTCAATATCATCGGTGTTCCAGAGTTGGCACTGACGTACCGTCGGATTGAGACGAAGTTTGAACATGTAGCGCGTCAGATCTGTTAAATTGGGTTGCGCACAATGCCACATCCCGTGATGCACCACAAAGAGCGTTCCTGCCTCGCAGGCGATCGGCAGCTGCCCGAGGAAGTTTTGATAACGTGCGATATCCGTCTCACAGACACGACGATAGTGGCTCCCCGGTAGAATCATCGTCCCACCCATTTCACGCGGCGTGTCGTGCGAGAAATAGAAGAATTGGATGTCAAAATGCATCCGCAGGTCAATGATCGCATCGGCATGCCAAATTTGACCGACATCGTTCTGGGGTCGGACGATATGCACTGCATGATGATCATAGAGCGGATTCTCACCAACTAAACTCTGAATGATACCCTGAACTTCCGGCATCCGGAAAACTTTGCCGACCGCAGACTCATCGCTCCAAACATCGTTTAAGACCGTGCCACCGTGACCGCGGACAATCACACCGGATTCCATCTCCGCATGTGCGGCTTTGTTCAATTCGTCAGGAATAAACTTGTCGAAGCGGAGATAACCGTCCGCAACGAAGTTCGCCATCTGTTCCGTAGTAAGCAAATGCTTTTTATCAATCATTGATCTTCTCCAATTTCTCCAGGGTATATTCAAACCTGAGATATGAAGTATGATATTCCATGCCTGGATAGGCAGGGAATTGTTGTGGAAACTGAATCACTCGCCAGCCATCTCGCATTGCCTCCATAACTGAATTATAGGGTGGTGACTCGCTGTCGCCTGTGGTATGACGTTTCTCGCCAGTACCATCGTACATCGCCCAAGCGACAACGCTACTATTTAGGTCAGGTGTGTGCAGATGTAGTACCAGAAGTTGCTGTCTTAATTCAGACATGTTTTAGAGTTAGCCTTTCTCGGAGCACGCTTTGCAAGTGCGCGTATGAGACATACGCGCCTTAGACGCTAACGGTTTGATCGGGTCTTAATCTGGCTCCACGTTGTCACCAGTTTTCCGCCGGGTTGCACGTCTAACGCAACGGATATCCCATCTTCAATTAATTCATTGAGTTCCTTCTCGCTGAGGGCTCTGTTGTACACTACTACCTCATCAATCGTGCCAGTCATCCAGTAGTTACCGATGTCGCAACCACCGATAAAGAACAGATTATCGCTGGTATCCGGTTTCGTCCCCGGTGCCACTTGTGCATCGACAGCTCCATCAAGATAGAGTTTAAAG
>JAKZUG010000222.1:0-2878 GCA_047516705.1 Candidatus Poribacteria bacterium
GTCGTAGAGTTCTCCCTCCGCGTGCCCGTGATAGACTACCAATTTGTAACGTTCATTTCTGTACATTGTTGCGAAAGAATGGTCGCGGAGATCAACAGCGTCATAGTACTCACACCGGACAAAGCCCCGGTGATGGTTTGCATCCGCCTCACCGCGGAGGATAGGTAGTAGCGAACGCCCGTGCATGCCTTCAGGTGGTGTCAAACCTGCTAATTCCAAAAGCGTTGGTGTTTTGTCAACGAGTTCAACGAGTGCATCGCTTTTGAGACCGTTCACAAATTGCCCTTGCCATGAAAAAATCAGTGGCACCCTGACCAATCCTTCGTAAAATCGGCAGCCTTTTTGAATCAGGCCATGGTCACCGAGCGTTTCACCGTGGTCACTCGTGAAAATGATGACAGTATCCTCGCGTTGTCCTGTTTCCTCAAGCGTTTCGAGAATCCGTCCCAGTTGTTCATCAATGAGTTGGATCATCGCGTAATAGGCGGCTTTGAGCGTCTTGGCATCCCTTGCACCGATTGCATCCGTCTCTCTATGAGGTGTCTGGGGCAAGATCGGACTACGGATATCTAATTCATCTGGTGTACGGACTTTGGATTGAAAATCGACTGCTTGTAACCGAGTCTGCTGTTCGAGATCACTATTTCGGAAGAGCGGTTCTGGCATTTCCGCCGGTTTGAACTGTTCTCTGTGTGTCTGTGGCGGATTGAACGGCGGATGCGGATCGTAGATATTGACGCTCGCGAGCCAGGGGCAATCGCGTTCTTCACGAATGAACTCAATCGTCTTTTCGGCACACCATGTCGTCTGATGCAATTCCGCTGGCACGCCTTCTGGATTTCGATTCAACTCGCCGAGTATGTATCCTTTCGAGCGTACCCAATCGGCGTAGTCATGTCCGTGTTCCCAGTCGTCACGTGGGGCGTGGCTGTATTGCCAGTAGCGGTATCCGTCGTCTGTGCGTGGTTCTATCCGACGATAAGCACTCGCGAGATGAAGTTTTCCAATCAGACCGCAATCATAACCGGTGTCTGCAAGGGTACGCGTCACAAGCGGATATGCCCCTGGAAAGAAATCGTTTCCGTTGCGATTTGCGTGCGTTGCGCTCGGGTACATCCCTGTGAGAAAGCTCGCCCGACTTGGTGTACAGATAGGGCTCTGACAATAGGCATGTGTGAACGCGACCCCATCTCCTACGAGGCTATCAATGTTCGGCGTTGACACGAACGGATTGCCCAGCGCGCTGATCGTATCGTAACGCTGCTGATCTGTACAAATCCAGAGAATATTGGGAGCTTTAACAGCCATCCATCAGCCTCTTCTTGCGTGCTATTTAGCCGTTGCACTAAACCCAGACGCTTTAACGATGTTCGCAAGATCAGCGGCAGTCACGGTGTTCTTTCGGACTTTAATGACCGCTTGATCGGGTAGAGAAACCGCAACACTGATAACGCTTTGGTGTTGTGTAAGTGCACCCTGCACTTTTGCGACACAAGCCCCTCACGTCATACCTGACACGACCAATGTGACATCCTCACTTCCGGCAGGTTCAATCGGCACAGACATAAAGGCATCGAGTAGTTTCCCCGAGGCGGTGTCGAATATCCGAATCTTCCCGTCGAACCCGCCTGTAGCGAGCTGTGTACCATCAGGATGGAACGAGACTGCAAACACACCGACTGCATCGCTTTGCATGGATGCTAACCGCTTACCGTCTGCTACGTTGTAGATACGGGCTTCGCCACCGGCACATCCGATAGCGAATCGGGTGCCGTCTGCTGTAAACGCGACCCCCTCGATCGAACCTGATTGTGCTTCATAAGCTTGGATGAGGTTAAAATCGGTATTGCCGACATCTCTCCGTATTTCACGGAAAATTTTGTAGAGTCGCGGTATTCGGTCTTCACCGCCACTTAGAACATGGTCTTCAGTCGGGTGCCGTGCGATGGTGTTGATTTCGCCGTAACCTTTGTTGCTGGAGTTGACATCATCAACAAAAGAACCTGTGTTTACCTCTACCAATTTGAGAGCAGTATCACGCCCACAACTCACAAAGTGTGAGCCATCAACAGAAAAGATTGTACCGAAAACCCAATCGCTGTGGTTATCAAACTTAATGAGTTCTTTTTCATCCTCAACGGACAACACACGTACTGTTTTATCGGAGCATCCAAAAGCGACACGACTTGCATCTGGTGAGAAAGAGAGTCCGTAAATTGTATCATAACTGGAGCGCATCGCTTTGATGAGTGTATTCGTTGCGGTATCCCAGAGTTGGACTTCACCAAATTGTGCGGGGGATCCACCGGCTACGCCTAATATTTTGCCATCTGCTGTGTAGGTCAGTGATTCTATTCGATGCGCTTTGCCTACCAACCGTGCTTTGAGTTCAAAATTCGTTGTGTCATACAATAAGACTTCTCGGAAGCCTGAAATTGCGAGCGTTTTTCCATCGGGTGCGTACGCCACTGCAGAAACTACTGGAGGCACCGTATAAGTTGGGTAGTTTCCTTCCACCATATCATCAACTTCGGCGGGTGTATCATCAAGTGCGCCCTCAAGAATCCAACGCCGGAAGAGTTTGACCTCTTCATCGGAAAGTGGTTCTTGGTTCTGTGGCATCGCCGGTTCGTCGCCGGAGATGAGTTCAATGATGAGACTGTCATCCGGTTTCCCTGGAACGATTGCATCCCCTGCCATTCCGCCGCGCTTGAGATCGGCGTAGGTCGTTACAATCAGGTCGGCGTTGGGGTCGCCCGGGTGATGGCATCCTTGACAACTCCGTTTGAGAATCGGAACAATCTGTGAGTGGTAACTGACCGGTGCATCTCCGGTATGATGGTCTGCCGATACTAACGGGATCCACACCACAAAACAG
>JAKZUG010000223.1:0-4804 GCA_047516705.1 Candidatus Poribacteria bacterium
GCATGACCCGCGATGACGATGGTAGCGATGAAGGCGGAAGTGCTTCGGTATTAGTACAAGCCCCTAAATCTGCGGATGCAGTGCCACAGCTATTGGAGGATGTGAACGTTTATGTCACACGCACCGGGAAGAAGTATCATCTCGATGGATGTAGTTCTCTGCGTCGAAGTAAGATCTCAATCTCGTTGGCGGAGGCACGGCGGCGAAATTATGAACCATGTGGTAAGTGTAATCCACCCGAGTAGAGGAACAAAATGGTCATTAGTGAAATCCGATCACTCTATCGCGACGAAAACGACCTATTCCGAACCGTCATCAAGCGGATCTATGAACAGTGGAACGAGGAGTTGGAGCAGTGGGATCTTCTTAAGATTGAGTTTATTTATGAAGCTCCCGATTACCCCTTACGTTCCGACAACCCCGCGGCGACTGCGACGGTTGAGGCGCGACACGGCTGGGTGATTCCCCCGGAGTGGCGGTTTATATCGGAGGTTTGGGAGTATGAGCGGAGGTCTCCGGTGTCGGAGACTGTGTATGACCATGAGAGCGAAGTACGGATTATTCGGGAGTAGGCTGAGGAGTTGTTAGGAATTTGAAGTGGGGAAGTTGAGAGCTTGAAATGTCTGAATCAGGATTTTCAGGATGGGTCGGGTTTTGCTACAATTGAAACTTATGCGAAAATGTCCTGATGGAGTCTCATGGAGAAATGACTATCAGCACGTTACAAGACTACGTCCAAAGGATTAGGCGTTTGAACAGAAGCCCTCGCGCTAACATAGGACGTGCGCCTCACAAACCTTTTCTTCTTTTGGCAGTTATTGCGCTCATCCAAGAAGGCGGAATTAATGAGAACAAAATTCAGCTCTCTGACGATTTGATTGCTATATTTAAAAAATATATTGCGCTAACACCGGGGTGGAATCCTACGATTTATAACCCATTTTACCGGCTAAAAAACGAAGGATTCTGGCATCTAAGAAGATGGAGAGCCGCCACTCCGCCTACGTCAGTGCGTCAATTGCAGCATGTCGGTGCTTACGCTGTTCTGGACGATGCCCTTTTTTATTTCTTGAGAATACCTGAGTATCGGGAAATCATCCGTCAAACTCTCATTGATAGATATTTTCCTGATCTCAGGCAAGACATTGAATATCTCACGATCGAACAGGAATCCGAAGAATATAGTGAACAATTGATACAGGACACCCAACACCCGTTTTCAATGCATAGAGATGTAGAGTCAATCCAAGTAGAAACCCCAATTCGGAGTGCCGGTTTCCGTCGGGCGATCATGCAAGTCTATGCGTATACCTGCGCGGTCTGTGAGTTGAATATCCGTGCATCGAGCGGAGAAAGTGTGACCGATGCTGCCCACATCATCCCGTTTTCCGTTTCATATAATGACGATGTCCGAAATGGAATGTCTCTTTGCAAATCGCATCACTGGGCATTTGACACAGGATTAATTTCTGTGAACGAGGCATACGAAGTGATCGTCACACCATCCATGACCAAACAGGGTCCAACAGAATCAATGTTAACACAATTACGTAACAAACGTATATGGCTGCCCAGAGGGGAGGAACACCGTCCTGCTCAAGATGCCTTGACGTGGCACCGTGAGAAAGTTATGAGACAATAGCGCGGCGTTTCGAGTGAGTATACGAAGGATGGAGTGAAATTTGTAATTCGTTTGTCTTTGTGTTATACTCTATATAACTTGGCGGATAGGAGTATCACCTCGGCGCGCTCAGCGTCGAGTCCTATCCAACCCCGTGATACGGTTTGAATGCTGAGGTGCCAAGGGCAACCTTGTTAAAATTAATTTTCATCGGATGCTTGGGTATCGCCTTCTGCTTGCGAAATGCCCCTAAAACAGGGAGTAAGTTGCTATTTCGCATCATAATGCTGACACTTGATAGGGCGTTATGGTTTTATTCGTATGACAGTAGAAAATGCTAAACAGGTTGGTCGAAGATTGGAGACTTCATTATACCAACGAGGTTATCTTCATACCCAAAAATTCTTAGTTGTTTATCAAACTCACGTTACTTAATTTGGATAACAAAGGACATTATATGAGCGACCAGATTCCTGACAAGGACTATGTTTACAATGCCTTGTTGCGTTATAATTATCTCCCGTTGGCAGGCAAGGAAGTGGATGATATACCTTTTGAAGTCTTTTCCACTGAGGATCTTACACCTGTGATTGCAAATGAGTTACTACAAAAATACAAGGACACAAGAAGGAAGGTTAACGGAAGGAATGTTGACGGATACGATCAGATAGAATACCGCGCGACTCGTTTTAATAACGTGACACGTCTGATGCACGTGCCGCATCCGTTATCTTATGCACGCCTATGCAAATGCATATCGGAAAATTGGGATAAATTGAAGCATATATGTGAGAACGAAAACAGCCGTTCGAAGCCAAGAAAATATGATAATCCGAGAAAAATAAGGGGAGAGTATCGGCATCTTGAACAGGTATCGGTGATGAGTTACGAAAGATTCTCGGATACAAGACATCAGTTGGATATCTCAACGGGAAAGTTTTACCACGTAAAGGCCGACATTTCGTCATTTTACCCTTCAATCTATACACATTCAATTCCGTGGGCGTTAGCGGGACACGATGAAGCAAAAAAGAATATCTGGAATAGTGGTAAATGGTACAACAAATTTGATAAAGCACAGCGCGACTTGAAAAGGTCCGAAACACAAGGGATTCCAATCGGTCCAGCAACCTCACACCTCATCTCTGAAGTCATTTTATACGGAGTTGATAAAGCATTATGTAAGAAAAAGTATCAGTTTACGCGGTACATTGACGATTATAAATGTTATTGTTATACTCGAGAGGAAGCCGAGAAGTTTATACGTGACCTTGAGCAGGAGTTATGGCAGTATCTATTGAATCTTAATGTCCAGAAAGTCCTGATTGAAGAACTGCCTGTCGGATATCAGACCCCATGGGCAATTACCTTGCGAAGCCGTTTATCTTCCAAACAGAAACTTGCACCTCGGGACATCATAGATTTTCTGGATTCTGCAGTTAATTTGTATGCGGATTATCCGGAGGGGAATATCCTGAAATATACTGCACGTACCCTTGCCAATTCTAAGGAGTTCAGCTACGAAAGTGCAGAGGTCTTTCTCAAGTACCTCGTTGCCCTTGCTGTTTATACGTCCAGTGTGCTTCCGATTGTGTGTCAGATAGCCAAAAAGCATGGCGTAGGTTCCGATGTGAAAATAGATCCTGTGTTGGAGCAGGCCGTCAAGTATCACCGTTCTGATGCTATGTGTTGGTGTCTGTACTACATGGGTATCTGTGACCAAGAACTGAGCGAGGAATTCGCCACAGCGATCGTCAAGACGCAGGATTGCATGGCAATGGGCATGCTCATCGCCTTAAACCAGCATCGTGAAAAAGTTATTAAATTCCTCAACATGAAAATCGATCCGTGCTTGAAATATGACTGTGACCAATACTGGCTCTTGATTCATGAATTGGCATCGGACTGCCCCAAATTCGACTGTTATCGGGAAGAATCGGGGTTGGAATTTCTGCGGAGCGAAAATGTGTCTTTTATCAAACCGATAGATACGGCATCTGCAGAAGCGGAGTCTCTTTCATGATTGCTGGCAAATAGATAGGCAGCGGTGTGTGAAAATTACGGCAGTTTTCAAATTAAGAGTATAAACTGTTCATCAAATTCAGACGTGTGCACCTTTATTTGTAATTTTTTCGTTCTTTTACTACACTCTTCTAACCAGTTCGGGTGGCACTACCACGAAGCGGAGCCCATTCCGTTTCTGCCACCCTTCCACTGTGGTAGGGGGATATAGGACTGGGCTGGAAAATCAAAATGGATATGCTCTATTATAGTGCCTGTTGATGAGGGCAATAAACATCCGCTTTGCAGGTTGTGTGGGACCCAGGAAGACAACCTACTTTTATCAATCACCGAAGGAGAAACAGGGACTGATTGCCCATGAACTCGAAATATCCCTGTATGCAGAACTATTTCCGTAAAGGAAAAGAAGGAACCCAGAATGCCTGAAAAACTTTCCCCGAGACAAGAACAGAATATAAGATACTGGACCGAATTTTGTGACTACTTGAGTCAGCTAGGGAGCCAGCTCCAATCTCAAACATCTAAAGAGCGGCACTTTATAGATTTTAGGATAGGAATTGGGTGCTTCCTGAGAGCAAGGCAGGTCATTAGAGCCCAGTGTCGCGAGAGCTACAGAAACGGACCTACCGCTATCACTGTTGGGTTTATCATGAAAGGGCGCGCGAGAACTTACTTTCACTCATTGGAGGAACAAAGGGAAGAAATTGAGAGCCAATTTGGCGAATCTCTTGAATGGTTTGCAGAATGGGAGACTGAAAGACATGTGGCCTTGAGAAAAGAGGCAGATCCGACGGATGAGAACGACTGGCCTCGTCAACATGAATGGCTGGCTACCAAACTTGAAAAACTAAATGAGGTATTCCGCCCGAGGATTGAGTGACTCAAAGCTGACGGAGGACTGGATACCAGAGAATAACGACGAATAGTTTCTAATGGTTGCTCGAATATGACTCGATAGCAGATGCCTACGCCGCCGGTAGCGTGATCGCTGGCGAAATTAACTCAATTCTCGCGAAAGAACACTGTGCGGATCTGATCGCGCCCGTCATCGCAACGTATGAAGATGAAAAGGCGAGAATCTTGGGAAAAGTCGGTTAGACTAATCCAATTTACACTTTAATGGATAAGCATTTGATGGGTAAAATCGAAGTGTTGGACACA